>JAYSWW010000122.1:0-5283 GCA_043717805.1 Ferruginibacter sp. | reverse complement strand
TGTAATACATCAGGCGTTGGATTGACAGTTATTGTAAAAGTTTTTACAGGCCCCGAACAACCATTTGCAATGGAATTTACAGTAATGGTAGCAGTAATAGGGGCCCCTGAATTATTAATTGCAGTGAACGGAGAAATATTCCCCAAACCTGCGGCTGCCAACCCAATGGAAGTATTGTCATTAGTCCAGTTGTAGATAGTTCCACTCACAGGCCCGGTAAAATTAATTGCAGCGGTTGTTGTGTTGTGGCACAAAACCTGGTTAACCGGCTGAGCCAGGTCAGTAGATGGATTGACAGTTATTGTAAAAGTTTTTGAAATACCCGGGCAGTTATTTGCAACAGGAGAAACCGTAATCGTTGCCGTAACAGGGGATGTGCTGTTATTGATCGCCGTAAATGAAGCAATATCACCTGTACCATTAGCCGCTAAACCAATGGATGTATTATTATTCGTCCAGTTATACAAAGTGCCATTGACAGCACCTGTGAAATTGACAGCATTTGTTAAAGACCCATTGCACAGAACCTGGTTGGCAGGTTGTAATACATCAGGCGTTGGATTGATGGTTATTAAATGCGTAGCTGTATCATAACAGCCGTGTATTGTGCCTACAATTAGCTGAATGGTATAATTTCCGGCCAGGTTAAAATTAACTGTAAAAGTGTTGCCAGAACCTGCGCTGCCATTGCTGGCTGTCCAGTGAATATAATTAATTGTATCACCGGATTGTATAACACTGTTAAATGTTACAGCAACATTGTTACATTGGATATTGAGGCCTGTAATAGCTGCAACCGGAGATTTATAAACAACAACAGTGATAGGTTTAATTACAGTGTCTTTACAACCGCTTAATGCAGTCAATATCAATTGAACATTGTAAGTTCCGGATGTGGTATAAGTATGGTTAACAGTATGCCCGTTGGCAGTTGTGCCATCACCAAAATTCCATTGATAAGTACCGGCACCTGAAAATGCAAAGGAAGTATCTGTAAAAGTAACTAAGGTACTTCCACAGAAATGTTGTTGTGTTTCAAAAAATCCGGCAATTAATTTATCGATGCGGATGGTATCAGGTCCTGGTTGTGTATTTCTGCATCCGCCTGTTGATTGTACAGTCAGGAAAGGCAAATAAAGTCCCGGCAATGCATAGCTGTGAAATACTGTTGTTTGGGTTGTTGCCAATTGAGTACCATCACCAAAATTCCAGAATAAACTATCAGCATTATTTACAACTGCATCAAATCGGACCCGCTGATCATTACAATAGTATGTGCTGTTAAAAGAGAAGTTTCCAACGGGTTGTAATATGGTAACGGTTTTTACAACAGTTCCGGTACAGCCGCCTTGCAATACTACGGTAAGGGTTACATTATATGTTCCGGGTAATGTGTAAATATGAGTTACTGTATCACCCGAACCTGTGGTGCCGTCTCCAAAATCCCATATTGCAGTTGCAGAAGGAACATCACTGTTGTAAAAAGTAAATGCATGGGGGGCACAAACGGCAACAGTATCTGACATGCTGAAATTTGCATTGAATACACCTGTGATTTTTACCGGTATGGTATCCTTGCATCCAAAATTATTGAAAGGGATCATCTCCAGCCAAATAATGGTATTTACACGTGGGCCGGGGTTTAAAACCACGTTCTGACCTGTTCCGTATAAAGTTGTAAAGGTTGAATCCCACCAGTTGTAAATCTGGAACCCGGGAGGTGCACCCAATGTTGTTATATTTGGAGAATTACATTCATATTGTAATTGAATCGACTGTCCGCAGGGTTTTTCAACGTCTAAATAAGCATATCCCCAATGGCCACGCCTAACACAATCGGCTGTTGTAAATTCCAGGTACATTGTTTTACCGGCATAACCACGCATACTTACAAAAACAGATGACCAGGGTTTGTAAACAACGCCGGTATCAACAGTTGACCTTGCAAAACCGGGAAGATTGGATGTTGAAATATATTCAAATGAAGCGCAATCAACATAAGTATTGGTTGCAGAATCCAGTAAACGCACTGTAAACCTGGGTTGTGTCCAGATCGTATGCCCAGGATCTTCAAATACTACAGCATAATCGTATTTTATAGAAAAATTTGAATCATTTATGGGAACATGGATGGGATATTGGATCCTTTCTGCCTGTGCACCGATGTTCGTATTTCCCAGCCTGACTGCAAAATTACTTCCGTCAGGCGGGTTGGTAGGAAACAAACCAAACGGATCAATTGCGGAAGGAAGTACTCTTGGAAAAAGTGTATGGCGGTTATTTGTAGGTGCTGAAGGATTTACTGTGATCACATTTGTACTCCCAATTGAATCAACCCTTCCTATAAAGCATTTCCAATTTAAAAAAGACCCAAATTCAAAGTCAATATTTTCTGGACAATCAGTAGCATTGCTATTGCTAAGCACTGGTCCATTGAGCAACCTGCCGGATTCAGGAGTTTTAATTTCCTCTTTATTTAAACTGATTTCACCAATGGTATTCATTGTGCCCTTTCTTCCGTCTTTCTCAATGGCGGCAATCCCGTGATTAAAACCATAAAAAACCGTTATGTTCAACGGTTTAATGATTGCTCCATTGGTATTGATCAGGAACCATTTTCCTTCGGAATAAACACCGGTTACCGGCTCTTTAAAATCAAACACAATTTCATATTGAAAAGGAATGGCCTGCTTGCCGGATTCATTGATAAATCCCCATTTGTTGCCTTTTCTTACCGCGGACAGTTTATTGGAAAAGTTTCTCGCTGCGTCAAATTCAATTGGAGAAATGAGATCACCTGAAAGATTTATAAAAGAAAATTTATTGTTCAGCAAAACCCTGGCATAGTTGTTCACATAAGGTTCGGCTTCATCCCATACTGGTTTGGCTAACCCGGAGTTTGTTTTTGTTCCTGTAAATTGTTTGGTAGTGCCTGAAGGCAAAACAGGAGTAATCGCCTTTTGGGTGTTTTGTGCTGATGCAATTTCAGCAAATAGTAAAAAAATAAATAATAAAGTTTTTCTCATAGGTCATAGGTAATATTGGATAATGGTTTTTGCTTGCCTGGATTGAGTTCTTTATTAGGATTCTATTTAAACGTTTTTGCAGGTTATTTATTATATATAATTCTAAAACGAGGTTTAAACAACAGAATTTCCGGGCTTTTTAAAAATCAGTATGTGTTGTTAATTCCGGTTTAATCTGTTGATTTTGATGCTTTTTATAGTATTGTTGTGACAAATAAGCATGGTTCCTGACATTCAAAAAAAAATACTTATAAATATTAGATCATGACAATAAAATCATTCTTTGCAGGAGTCATTTTGCTTCTTATCTGCAGCAACATTTTTTCACAGGATATTTTTATAAATAAAGACACAACCATTGATAATACCTGGCAAATACCGAAAAATGCGATCCTGAAATTCGGAAGTCATGGTCATATCAGTGGAAGAGGAACCATCAAAGGAGGAATTGTTGATGCTGCTCTTACACAATGGATCTTTGATACAACGTTGACAATAATACCTGAAGGTACATATGGGAAAGATTTTAGCGCAAAATGGTTTGGGGCAGGGTATGTAAAAGATAATTTTAGTGCTTTGCAAAAAGGCATCAATACTGTTTTATCAAACCAGGGTTTGAAGAATTTTTTCATACCAAAAGGAGTATATGAATACAGCAGATCTTTGAAGATCGCAAATATCAACAGGGACCGGTATGAAGCCGTGACCATTCATATGTATGGAGAATCTTCCTTTTGGGATTGTTGTGCTGGAACTACTTTAAAATATACCGCTACAGATGGCTTTGCACTTGGCCTTCAACTAAATAAGGGCACAGAAATAAATAACCTGAACATTACCGGTCAGTTCAAATCACCCGGGGGTACAGATTCTGTTTATTACAACATTCCTTACGACAAGTATACAGATGCAAATGGGAAATGCGGCATCGGTTATACAGGAATTGTGATCGACTACGATGGCTCAAAGAATAACAGCGGTTCAACAGGTGTAAAAGTGCATGATATGAATGTTGGAAATTTTGCAGTTGATTATTTTGTAAGTCCCAATGCTGTTACTTTCAATGCCGATATTCTGATCTTTGAAAATATAAGGTGTGGGGATGCCATTATAGGCTTTGCATCAGGCCAGGCGCAGGAAAAAGGAAATGTTATCCGCGGAATTTATTCATGGGGCAGTATTCATACACTTTTTACGACCGGACGGTTTGGAAAAGGGCAGGCTGGCAATTATACAATTGACGGAGGAAATATTGCCGGCAGGTGTATACGGCTTTTTGATATCAATCAAAGCGGTTGGTACAGTACATTTATTTCAAACATTTTTGCTGAAAGTATTGCTACTATTGGAAAAGTCAATTCGCAAATCCCAAGTTCCATCAGTAATTCCACTTTTCATTTTAAATTTCCCAATGCGATCGGTAATCAGATATTATTCACTACCGACAGGGGGAAAACTAAATTTAGTAATTGTATTTTCCGGTATTACGGATTGAAAGACCCTATGAGGATAGCAGGAAACCCGTTGTATGATAATTGTTTCTTCAGTGGGGCAGTCATCAAAGAATAAAATTTTAAAAGAAGGAAGGGATCAAAGTTTTACAATATTCCTGATGGTTACCTTTTTATCGAATGCCTGGCCATGGCTGTGCTGGTTTTGAATTTTGCGTACTATGCTCATACCACTGAAAACATTTCCAAAAGCAGCATATCCTTGTCCATCCGGGTTCCCGTTGTTACCAAAATCCAAGGAAGTCTGGTCACCGATGCATATGAAAAATTCAGAGGTTGCGGTACCGGTATCCTGCCTGGCCATGGATATGATCCCATCTGTATGTGAAAGTCCAGTTTGTTTTGTGGATTCATGTGATATACCGGGAAGGGATAACTGTTTATTTTCTGTTCCCTGCCAAATGCCACCCTGGATGATACCAGTGTTGAAATCAGTTGGTAATTCCTCGGATTTCAATACGCGGTAAAAAGAACTTTTTGTATACAATCCGGCTTCCACATTTTTTAAAAATGCAGCTACTGTTTTTGGGGCTTTATCCGGATAAAGCTCTAATTCTATATCACCCAGCCCTGTTTCTATCAAAACATGCGGATTTTTATATTCGGGATGGCCACAGGATGTAAAAAAAATTGCCACACAAACCATCGTTTTAAACATACTGCAATATAAATATTTATAGAGAATGAGTTTGTTGAAGTTCATACAAAAAAACGTGCAATAAAATTATGAAAAATTAATTTTAGAA
>JAYSWW010000121.1:0-2058 GCA_043717805.1 Ferruginibacter sp. | reverse complement strand
GATCGGGCATCTGGATATTCCAATATTAATTTGTCATGGAACCGCAGACAATGCTGTGCCGGTAGAAAATGCCCATACTTTAAAAAGCTGGCAACCCCAGGCTCAATTATTTATTAATGACAGCGATCATGTATTTGGACGTAAGCATCCCTGGATAACTAATGAACTGCCTGTGGCCATGGAAAAAGTTGTGGGAGCATGCCTGGATTTTTTACATCGTTAGAAAATGATCCGATATTCATGTTTTCCTATTTAGATACTCCATTAAATGGAAACATACCTATATTGCTGTACAACAAAAAACAAATTGTTGACTGTTCATGAATAACCCTGCTACGTTTATTTTCCTTTTGTTGCTAATAAGTGTTGTGTCTTGTACTGATCATTCAAAAAAAGAAAAAGAATGGGCTATGCAAAACTTTATAAAAGTGGATAGCCTGAATCCTATTCTCAAGCCATCAGACAAGGAACAATTTATTTGTCCTATAACCAAACAACAAACTGCCTGGAACGAAAGAAATGTATTGAATCCGGCGGCGGTGGTTAAAGATGGTAAGGTATATCTGCTATTCCGGTCACAGGATAATGCTATGACTTCCCGGATTGGACTTGCCATCAGTGATGACGGATTGCATTTTACTAAAATGCCCGAACCGGTTTTATATCCTTCGGAAGACAGCATGAAAAAATATGAATGGAAAGGCGGTGTGGAAGACCCCCGTATTGTGGAAAGTGAAAATGGAATTTATATTTTGACATATACTTCTTACGATGGAAAAACTGCAAGACTTTGCCTTGCTACATCCAACGACCTGCTGCACTGGAAAAAACAGGGACTTGTATTGGCTGACGAAAAATACAGAGATGCCTGGTCCAAATCCGGAGCCATTGTTGTTCAACAAAGAGAGAATAAAATGATTGCAGTAAAAATAAATGGTAAGTATTGGATGTATTTCGGCGACACCGATCTGTTTATGGCGACTTCAGATGATTTGATTCACTGGACGGTTGCCGAAAATGAAGAATCAAAAAAAATGATTACTGTGCTTCATCCCCGCATGGGTTATTTCGACAGCAGGCTGGTGGAGCCCGGTCCGTTTGCGTTATTGAAGGATGAAGGAATATTATTAATATATAATGGAAGCAATGCTCAGAACTTTAATGACACGGGACTGCCAAAATTTACATACAGTGCCGGGCAAGCCTTGTTTGATAAAAATCATCCTTACAAATTAATTGACAGAAAAGAAAATTATTTTATTACACCCGATAAGCCTTATGAAAAAGTTGGTGAAGTAAATGAAGTGTGCTTTGTAGAGGGCCTCGTTTATTTTAAAGATAAATGGTTCCTGTATTATGGTACAGCCGATTCAAAAATTGCAGTTGCTGTCAGGGAATAATTTTCTGCCCGGGGAGGGTCACATCGTAATGAAGTTATTTCTACCAGATAACTTTGTATAAATCATGTGGTACCAATTCCTCAATATCTTCTTTTTTGTTTTTCATACAGTATTCACTTTGTTTAATATCGTCGGCTGGATTTTTCCCAAAACAAGGAAGCTGCACCTGGTTACCATGTTGCTTACAGCTTTTTCGTGGTTTGTCCTTGGTATCTGGTATGGCTGGGGATATTGCTTGTGTACTGACTGGCACTGGCAGGTAAGGGAATCGCTTGGCTATCATGACAGGTCCAATTCTTATATTCATTTCCTGTTGCTGAAATTAACCGGGCAAGATTTGAATCAACAGTTGGTTGAAAATGCCACACTTATTTTTTTTCTTTTAAGTTTCGTATTGAGTATATGGTTGAATAGTAAAGACAGGAAGAAACACAAACAAAAACTGTAGCCTGTGATTTTTTATTCCGGTCTCAATTCCCGGAAAACAGGGATCAATTATTTTTTGCAATTGAAGAAATAAAATTTGAAATGACCTGCCGAAGAATTTCCCCCGGATCCATTTCTGAAAATTTGTAATCAAATTGTTTTGCATTTGATAATGCATCAGCCAGCATAAATCCTTTTTGGGGAATGCAATAAGCAAAATGTTTTTGTTGAA
>JAYSWW010000013.1:0-15993 GCA_043717805.1 Ferruginibacter sp. | reverse complement strand
GAATATAGGTATGGCAGTTCACCTGCCCGATCCATTTATCTGTGCGTAAATGAAACCGCAATAAAAAACGCATAGGGAGAATTGGGACAAATCTTTCTATCACTTTTTTGAAACTGAAATAAGGTGCGTCCAGTATCAGGTACCTCGGTTTATTGTCACTGGCGATCTTTGTTGCAAAGCCGCTGCCAAGGCTTCTTCCGTATACAATGATATGTTGCTCTGTATACTTGTCTGAAAGTTTATCATATACAAACTGCATATCATTCAGCATGTCTTTTTCCGAACGCTTTCCGGTACTTTTTCCAAAACCGCGGTAATCAACCAATACAACATCATAATTATACCTGAAAAAATCTGTCGCATATCTTGCCCATCCCTTTATGCTCCTGGTATTTCCATGAAAATACAATATCAAACCCAATGGATCTTTTACTTTAAAATGCAATCCATTGATGCTTACACCGGGTTCAACATCAAAAAATAATTCTTCAAAAGGCGTATCATATTTATATACAAAATCCTTTTTTAGTTTTTCAGGCTTAAAGATCAGGCGTTCCTGTATAAGGTATACGATGGCAATCAATAATAAGTAACCCAGGATTATATAAAGGAGTGTATGATTCACTGAATTGAAATATTGACCCGTCATTGCGAGGAACGAAGCAATCTGAACAAAATTATATGAGATTGCTTCGTTCCTCGCAATGGCGATATCCGACAAATTAACTTTAAAATCTCATTTATTAAATTCCTTTTTCCAGGCATCCATGCCTCCAGTAAGATTTACAAGGTTTGTATAATTATATTTTTGCTGAAGTCTTTGTATGGCAATCTGGCTGCGTATCCCCTTTTCGCAATAAATGATCACGGACTTTTCCTTTTCTATCCTGTCAATGTTACCAAAAACAGTTTTCAATGAGATCAAGGTGCCACCGATGTTAAAAGCCTCGTGTTCCCAGGGTTCCCTGACATCAATGAGAATAATTTCTTCCCCGTTATCTATTTTTTCGCGAAGTTCATTTACACTGATTGATAACATAGTTATTGATTAATATTCCTCATCTTCATTATCCCAGATACGCTTAAGCTTAAGTTTGCTAACAGGTGCAACAACCAAAGGAAATTTTTCCACAGCCACATTACTTTGTTCCAATCCAAAACTTTTTTCTTCACTTACACTCATCGCTTTAAACCAGAAATAAAAACGCATGATGATGTGTTCAAAGAAAGGTAATTCATTATCCTGGCTGAGGAATTTTTCCATAACAATGAATTGAAAATCACCCACCACGTTGTTTCTCTGCTGGCTTTCATACCGGCTGGTGATATTCACTTCGCGGTTGGCCACCAGGTCTTCCACCACTTTCTTAAACATAAGATTGATGCGTGGAGGCACCCTGAATCCCAAGCGGAATTCAACGCGGATGATGTCATTGGGAATGATGTGTTCAACTGTATATTCACATGTATAAGGGTCATCCAGCGTATCAACATGTGCAAACCAATAAATATCAGCACGCTTTGGTTTCCCACTCAATATGCTGTAAATTATTTTATGTTCAATTTCCTTGTGATTATTGGCACTTGTTAAATAAACAAGGTGAGTGGCATATTTCGGAACCGTAGTATCATTGCTCAATTCTTCAAGTTTAGGAATGTATTCATCCACTCTTACAAATTCTACATACCGGTTTTTAATTTTACGAGCCCTGTACCAGACATACATTACTGAGAACATCAACAACCCGATCATCAATGTTATATAACCGCCATGCCTGAATTTATCCATCAGTGCAATTAAAAATCCGATCTCACCGATAAAATAAAAGGCCATGAAAAAATAGATCAACGATGATTTTACCCTGTGCAGGACGAGGTAATTTGCAAACAGGATGGTTGTCATCAACATGGTTGTAATGATCGCAAGTCCATAAGCAGCTTCCATTTTAGCCGATTCCCTGAAAATCAGTACGACGCCTACACAACCTGCAAATAGGAGCATATTAATAGCAGGTATGAATATTTGCCCTTTAGCTTCAGATGGATAATCAACTTTAAATTTTGGCCATAAGTTTAAACGAATGGCTTCATTGATCAATGTAAATGAACCCGTAACCAATGCCTGGCTTGCAATAATTGCGGCAGAAGTTGCAATGATCACACCCGGCACAATAAACCATTGAGGCATCAGGTTAAAAAATGCATTAACGCCTTCTTTGTTTCTTGCAACAGCCCCTATAAATTGTCCATTGTGATATTTAAGCAGGCTGGCACCCTGCCCAAAATAATTTATCAGCAGGCACGCTTTTACAAATATCCATGAGATTCGGATATTTCCTCTTCCACAATGACCGAGGTCACTGTATAATGCCTCCGCACCCGTTGTGCATAAAAATACGGCACCCAATAACCAAAACCCGTCAGGATATGTAAATAAAAAATGAAAAGCATAATAAGGATTGATGGCTTTAAAAATACCAAAGTTATCAGAAAAGTGAATTATACCTAAAACAGCCAGCATTCCAAACCAGATCGTCATTACAGGTCCAAACATTTTTCCGATCGATGCAGTACCAAACTGTTGCATAAAAAAAAATACAACCAAAATTCCCAAAACTATATAAACAACTGTATCCTGTCCAATTTCATGAAATCGAGGCAATTCTTTAAGTCCTTCAATAGCAGAAGTGATTGAAATGGGAGGAGTAATAATTCCATCCGCTAACAAAGCAGCTCCTCCGATCATTGCCGGAATGACCAGCCATTTCCTTCTTCGCCTGACCAACGCAAACAAAGCAAATATTCCACCTTCCCCTTTATTATCAGCCCTCAAAACAAGTGAGATGTACTTTATTGTTGTAAGGATCGTAAGGGTCCAGATGATAAGTGACAAGGTGCCTAAAATAAGTTCTTCACTTATTATCCTGTCTTTAATGATGGAATTGAAAACGTATAAAGGTGATGTTCCAATGTCGCCGTAAATTATTCCGAGCGCAACTAACAATCCTGCAGCTGATGCTTTGTTGATGTTTTTTCCCACTAAAATGTATTTTCTGTAAAGACCGGCCATGCAGGCATGGAACTTACAAATGTAAAATGAATTCAATTATAAACGGGAAAGCTGCTGAATTATTTTTTACCAGATGATGAAGCCTTGTTGCCGGATTTAAAACAATCGATCGTATGATCATTTACCATGCCTGTAGCCTGCATAAAAGCGTAACAAATAGTTGAGCCGATGAATTTAAAACCTCTTTTCTTCAGCGCTGCACTCATTGCATCAGATATTTCGGTTTTTGTCGGAAGCATGCCGGTACTTTTCCATTTATTGATGATAGGTTTACCCCCGGTAAAACTCCAGATGTATGAAGAAAAACTGCCAAATTCATTTTGAACATCAATAAATGCCCTTGCATTGATAATCACTGAATTTATTTTCAGTTTATTGCGGATGATCCCAGGGTCCAACAACAGTTTATCAATTTTTTGCTGGTCGTATTGGATTATTTTCTTCACGTCAAAGTTGTCAAATACTTTTTTATAATGTTCTCTTTTAGCCAATACTGTTGACCAGCTTAACCCGGCCTGTGCGCCTTCTAAAATTAAAAGTTCAAACAACAACCTGTCATCATAAACAGGTACACCCCATTCTTTGTCGTGGTATTCCTGCATTTGAATATTTGAACCGGCCCAGGCACATCTTATTATCATTTTAATATAATTTTTTTGAAGTTAAATTTTATTTCAAAATAAAAAAAGCCGGCTTCGAAACGGAGCCGGCTTTAACACTCAACAATTTTTTATCAGTCTTTAATAACCCTGATCAATTGCTTTTGCCCATTCATCAAATTATTCAATTCCAATAAATATATTCCGGTTGATAAGTTGCCAAGTTCATCCATGGTAAACTGGTTACTTCCTTTTTGAACATTCACATCTTTCATTTTAAATATTTTCCCTGTTACATCCATTAAACGAACATTCAATTCACCGGCTCTGTCCACTGATATCGAAATATTGATCTTTTCAGTGAATGGATTGGGCCATACTTTGATTCCCAGGGATTCATTCACCCTTACCACAACAATATCAGAATATTCAAAACCGCCATCTTTGTCATCAATCTTAAGCCTGTAATAATTTATCCCATTTACTGGATAAAGATCGGTAAATCCATATTTTAATGTTCCGGTTGAATACCCTGCAGCCGTTACAGAACCGATACTTTGATAATTCCTGCCATCTGTACTTTTAAGCACTTCAAAATGATCAGAATTTATTTCCTGTGATGTTACCCAATCAAGGATCGTTTTCCCTCCGGTTAATTTTCCTTCAAAATTTAAAAGTTTTACCGGCAGTATCACAATGGGGATAACAGGAATAACATATGTAGCTGTATTGCTTAAATTACCTCCATTATCATACGCAGCATAATTAAACAATGCATTTCCAGAAAACCCCGGGGCAGGATCAAATTGTAAAAGGCTTATTTGTGCAGGCGTTAAAACCTGGCCGGCTGTTACCGGAACACCGCTTAACAGCAACAGTCCCTGTGATACAGGAGGAATACTATTGATGACATAGCTTGTAATGGTTCCATCTGCATCGGTACTGCTCAACCCTGGTATGGCTGTTGGCCCGCTTGTATTGAAAATAGGTGTAGAAACAACATCTTTTGAAACAGGCGGAATACCATTGACATTTAAAGTATAAGAAGCCACATTACTCAACTGGTTATTATTATCTGTCGCAAAATAATTGAATACCACTTCGCCGGTATATCCGGCTGCAGGATCAAACTGTAACAAGCTTATTTGCAAAGGCGTTAAAACCTGGCCGGCTGTTACCGGCACTCCACTCAGTAATAATACCCCCTGTGAAGTCTGTGGCAATGTTGCAATGGTATATGAAATTACAGTACCATCTGCGTCTGCGGCTACCAGTGAGGGAATGGCTGTTGCACCGTTTGAGTTAGGCATAACCGGTGCAACAATTGGGTTTGCTACCGGTGGCAGGCTTGTTACAGGAATTGTATAACTGGTTGTATTACTTTTAATGCCACTGTTATCTGTTGCTGAATAATCAAAAACGGCATTTCCCGAAAATCCGGCCGCCGGATCAAACTGCAACTGGCTTATTTGCAAGGGGGTTAATACCTGGCCAGGGATCACCGGAACTCCGCTCAATAACAATACACCCTGGTATGCAGCTGGTAAAGTTTCAATTGTATATGACGCAATCGTTCCGTCTGGATCATTTGCAATCAATGTAGGAATGGCAGTAATGCCGTTGTTACTGTTCATAACAGGTGCAATAACAGGATTTGCTATCGGGGGAATATTCCCTGCACCCGAAACAGGTATATAATAAAATGCAAGATTGCTTGGGTTGCCACTATTGTCAGTTGCTGAATAAGCAAAATCTGCAACTCCCGTAAATGCAGGATTGGGATCAAATTGCAAAAGGCTTATTTGTGCAGGAGTTAATACCTGGCCTGGTGTTACAGCAACACCACTCAACAGTAATACACCTTGTGCTGCCGGAGGTATTGTATGAATTGTATAACTGCTGATTGTTCCATCAGGATCTGCAGCTATCAATGGATTTACCGCAGTTGCCCCATTGGTATTTGGCATAACCGGGTTGTTAACTGTTTGTGCAACAGGTGGCTGGTTGGCAACGCCGATCGTATAAATTCCCGGCTGGCTTACGTTACCGTTATTATCTGTGCCATAATAATTAAAAGTGGCTGTACCGCTAAAACCGGTTGCCGGATCAAAATAGATGGAAGCTGACTGCGCCGGGGTAAGGTTTTGTCCGGCAGTTACTGCAACCAATTGTGCAAGGGTACAGGCTGCAGGAGCCAATGGACAATAATACAATATTCCCTGGGCCGGAACCGGCAAAGTTGAAATCGTGTATTGTGTAACAGTACCATCGCCATCACTTCCACTGATAGGAGGAATTGCCGTTGCCGCAGCATTATAAGGCACAGTGGTGGTTATATTCGTTACCGTTGGTGGATTATTGACCACCGGAATATTATAAGATGCTGTGTTACCCTGATTACCATTGTTATCAGTAGCTGTATATGAGAACTGGACGTTGCCGGTAAATCCGGGTGCCGGATCAAAATATATAGCAGCTGCCTGGGCCGGTGTAAGTGTTTGGCCTGCTGTTACAGCAACCAATTGAGCAAGAGTGCATGCAGCAGGTGCCAATGGGCAATAACTTAAAACGCCTTGTCCGGCAGGAGGAATGGTATTTACTTTATAACTAACCACTGTACCGTCAAGATCACTTGCTTTTAAAGTTGGAATAGCTGTAGCAGCATTGCTGTTGTTTATTGGCTGTGCAATTATATTATCAACCAATGGTGGCACCTGCCCGTTGGAAGTAGCTGCAACAGGTATGGTATAGTTTGCAACATTGCTAACATTTCCTGAATTGTCGGTTGCAGTATAATTAAAATTAGTAACCCCGGTAAAAGTAGGTGCCGGATCGAATTTCAATGTTGCCATTTGAGCAGCTGTCAATACAGTTCCTGCTGTGATGGTTGTAACAATTCCGGTACAGGGTTCTGTTCCGTTTGTACAATAACTCAACACACCTGCTGATACAGGAGGAATGGTACTTATATTATAAGAACTGATTGATCCGTCGGCATCTGAAGCAGATAGTGGCGCAATGGCCGTTGGTCCGCTTGAATTCTTCATAGAAGGTACCACTATATTGTTTGCAACCGGTGGTTGACCTGTAACAGGTAATTTATATGTAGCTGTATTGCTTATTTTACCGCTGTTATCCGTAGCTGTGAATGTAAACTGGGTCGTTCCGGTGAATGTAGAAGCGGGATCAAATTTCAAAGTTGCCATTTGTGCCGGAGTCAACACCGTACCGGCTATTACAGTTGTAACGGTTCCGGTACAAGGCTCTGTGCCATTTGAACAATAGGTTAATACTCCTTCAGAAACCAATGGAATGGATGAGATCGTGTAAGAACTGATTGTACCATCCGGATCACTTGCAGATAAAGCCGGTATTAAGGTTGCTCCGTTTACCTGCGACATGGGCAAATTGGTAAAATTATTGGCAACAGGAGGAAGAGTTGCGCAGCTATAAGTATGCAGGTAAGTATTTTTAAATTCCCGGAGTTGTCCGTAAATCCAGGTATTAAACAATTTGGTATCCCCGATATTATTTGTCAAAATACCTGTCCCGGTGCCACCCCATGGATGTACTGCTCCGTTTGATGTAACCCCGAATATTTCTGCAGAACCTGCAACAACGGTACTGTCGTCCCAAAATGCAATGGATGGAGTTAATGGTGGAGATGGCCGTTCATCAAATAAACTAAACCCGTCACTGTTGTTTTCAGCATCATAGATAGGATAGTGTATGGGAAAAGAACCATACCTGAAAATCGTTTTAAAAGCTGTTCCGCTGTTTACATTAGCCCCAAGTCCATCCAAACCATTCCAGGATACAACCGTTGTACCCACAGTTGCAATTTCAGCTTCTATCAAAACATCTTTCGTACCAGGCTGGTATCCATCTACGCTATTTAGGTCCAGTAACAAAATGGCCACCCCCGGTGCAGTAACAGTAACTGAAATATCCATTGCGCCTCCATTGGCCCTTGAACTGTTACATTTTGAAACAGGAGAAATAACCGGATTTATAAAACTTGCAGAAGGCCAGAATTCTGTATCCGGGTTGTTAACAAAATTCTCATATTGTGCATACCCGTCACTAAAAACCCCGGCATAAAAATTCCGGCTTTTCCTCCGCAATTTATAATTAGTAGTCAATACGCCACTTACATCTTTCAGTGTGCCGGTAGCATTGCTTGTAAAAAAAAATCCAAACGGTTGCATACCACTTAGATCAATGGATTTAATATAATACTTGCTGGCTGCAAGATCCGGAACTGCAGTAAAAAGTGAAAAGCTTGTTGATAAACGATTTGAAGCACCCGCTGCATTAAATGACCAGTATTTTGCATGTAAGCGACCCTTTTTTTCAACGGCACCACTGTACACAGAAAAATCCCAAAGGTTGTAAAAATCCCGGTTTAAACTGGCACTAAGCGTGGGTGCAGTGCCGTCATCCAATATTTCAATCGCCAGGTCAACTGCTGCCAGTTCTATTGCGGGGAAGGTATAACTTAACGCATTATACCCGGATGCACCAACCACAGCAGCGGGCCCTGCTACCATTTGTGCATAAGAACCTATTACGCCTGGTGCAGCATTCAAGGCCGTTCCTGCAGAAGCAAGATCGGTTGTTGCTACAATGGTACCATTATCGGTTCTGCGCAATTGAATCCTGACTGTCAAATTAGTACTCCCATTTACATCGTTTCTTTGTAATCCATAGTATAATATTTCACCCGGCTTTATCCTGACCATTAACCTATGATCAACATTATACCCTACCTCTGACGGTGCGGCTAAAAAAGACAATGAGTTATTAAGATCCCCATTTTGCAAATAGCCGATAAACTGGTTGGCTGCTGTAGCAACGCCGGTATTGGCAGGGGTTAAATTCTTGCCACCTTCTGCCATCACAAATAAAGGAAGTAAGCTTTGAATTAATAAGTAGATTCTTTTCATGTGTTGGTTGATTAGCTTGTTTTAAAATTTACTAAAATGTTTAACTATTTTATGTCAGCAAACAATTGGAAGAGTTTATTGACATAATGAATATACAAATCACCTTTATAAAGGAATAACATTAGTAGTTGTTATAAATACTAATGATTACTTTTTAAAAGGTTGATTGCTGTTTAATATTTTATACAAGGGGATTAGGATATTTCGAAATGCAGGTTTAATGTTCAGTTCTTTTTCAATTACAAAGCTAAACTAATATATGGATATATCATTAAACAAATATCTAATTTATGCTTCAATAAAATTCCCTGTATTCTCCTGTTAATAATTATTCAATGATATAATTCAAAACCAGTTGAAAGAGAGTTTGGTAACCTGCTGCATCATAATTTAATTACTATTGAAAGCAAAGACTTTATATTACAAAAAAGACAACTTTACCATCGATTGTACTTTAATAAAAAAGCTTCTTTCTTTACAGAGAGAAGCTTCATAAAAATTTATTACAAACAAATTGTTTTGAACCTGTAATTTGGCAAAGCCATAAACATTGCCAAATTACATAATTCGTTAATCTGGTTTTTTACCATCTAAAAAAGTATTGATCGTTCCAATTTCGGCCTGGTTGTTCTCGTCTGTTTTTACGGTGTAATTACTGTAAAAACTTTCTACATCTGCGATCTGGTTGTGCATCTCCATATTGCGGCGAAGGTAAGCAGGTACCGTTTCAAACTCATTGTTAGGATCGGCTGCATTAATATTGAATGACAAATTACGCAGTTTTGCAATTCGTTCCGTAGCCCGGCGCCTGAGTTCTTCTGTTTCGTCCTGCATTGCGGGCTCCTCAACAGCTGACATCATGATAGGCTGAGTTTGATCATCTGGCTTTTCCTCCGCCGCTTTCTGGGAATCTTTAACTACCAGTTGCATTTCAAAAACAGGCTCGTCTTCCTGTGCTGATATCTGCAACGGCATTGGTTCCTCGGTCGAATTGGATTTCGAAATCGCTGGCTGTTCCTCCACATAAATTTGTGCAGGCTTTGCCAAATAACCACCTGACGAAAGGGGGCTATCTTTGCTAGCTTCTTTATGTTCAATTATTTCTTCCTTGTTCTTTTCTTTTACAGGTACGGCTGTTTTTTTCTGGGGTAACGGAGCTGGTATTTCCATATCAAATTGCACTACGGGAACCTGATCGGCGGCCGAAGATATTTCAAAAAACAAGGGCGCTTCATCTAATTTTTCCACAGTAATTTTACTAAGTGGTTCTACGGAATGAGTTTGAGAAAGTGTTGGCATAAAAGGATCTTCTTCTTTTACTATTTCTTTCAATTCCAAAACGATCATTGATTTTTCTTCGGTATTTTCTTCATTGACTACATCATTGTTTTCAGCAATTATTACTTCGATCTTTTCTTCCGGTTTCTCCTCTATATTTTCCTCAACCTTCATTACAGGTTGTGTCAAAGATTTTTCAACTGGCCTCGGCATTTCAAGTTCCATTACAATTTTCTGATCTTTATTTTCTGCAACAACCGGTTTTGCATCTTTTGCAAAAGGATCTTTGTGTTCAAACCCGGTTGCTATCAAAGTAATTCCAAGCTGGCTTCCCAGGCTGTTGTCATAACCCAATCCTAAAATAACATCGGTATCATCACCGGCCTGGCTCAACAGATGATTCTGAATGATCTCAACTTCATCCATGGTAAATTCATGTTCACCTTCTGCAGAATTGATATTGATCAATATCCATTTTGCTCCGCGGATATCATTGTCATTCAGCAATGGTGAAGTCAATGCATTTTCAATTGCTTCCTGGGCCCTGTTGTCGCCATCTGCTGCTGCACTTCCAAGAATTGCCACACCTCCGTTACTCATCACCGTACACACATCCGCAAAATCGACATTGATCTGCCCGGTACTGTTAATAACATCTGTTATACATTTTGCCGCAGTTGCCAATACATTATCGGCTTTTGCAAACGCTTCTTTCATTTTAAGATTTCCAAACTGGTGACGCAATTTATCATTGCTGATCACTAGTAATGTATCCACATGATTTTTCAACAACATGATCCCTTCTTCAGCCTGGGCGATCCTTTTCTTTCCTTCATACGCAAAGGGAGTAGTTACAATACCAACCGTAAGTATCCCCAGGTCTTTACAGATCTTAGCAAGGATTGGTGCTCCGCCTGTGCCTGTTCCACCGCCCATACCTGCTGTGATAAATGCCATCTTGGTATTTACTTCGAGTATACGTTTTATTTCTTCGAGGCTTTCTTCTGTAGCCTGCCTGCCAATGGCAGGATTGGCACCTGCACCCAATCCCTGGGTAAGGTGTGGCCCGAGTTGTATCTTATTTGGCACTTTACTCAATGCAATGGCTTGTGCATCTGTATTGCATATAATAAAGTTTACGCCTTCAATGTCCTGCGAAAACATGTGGTTAACCGCATTGCTTCCGCCACCGCCAACACCAATTACTTTGATGATGGAGGATTGTTCTTTAGGCAAATCAAAATGAATCATGGTTGTAAGTTTGTGTTAGTAAGTATATTGTTTATGTATGATGTATGATCTTTGAAGTATGATTTTTTGTACATTTCAAATCATACATCATCAATCATATATTAAAGATGTGTGTCTTCTTCTTCTTTAAACATTTCAATCAGGTTGTTCTTAAAAGTATCCATAAAACCTTTCAATGTTTTTCTTTGCCTGATCTTTACGCCCTGGGTTCCTGTTACAGATTCTTCAACCGGAGTTTCATCTGTAATTGGTTCTTGTTGCATGATACCACCTGCTTTTGCTTTGATATAATTGCTGTCAAGCTGTTTGTTCTTATTTTCATAATCGTTGTAACCTTTTAATATCAACCCTATACATGTACTGTACATAGGTTTGGCAAGTTCTTCAATATGTCCCCCGGATAAATGTTCATTCGGATAACCGATCCTTGCATTGAGTCCTGTTACATATTCAGTCAGCTGGATCAGGTGCTTAAGCTGAGAACCACCACCTGTAAGGATAACGCCGCCATTCAACATGCGGTTATCAAGCCCTACCTGCTTCAGATGATAACTAACAAAATCCATGATCTCACTCATGCGTGCCTGTATGATGTTGGCAAGATTCTTTACTGAAATTTCTTTTGGTGCCATACCACGCAAACCGGGAATGGTAATAAATGCATTTGATTTTGCTTCATCACTCAATGCACTGCCAAACTGGATCTTCATTTGTTCTGCCTGTGTTTTTAAAACACCCAGGCCTGTTTTGATATCATTGGTAATATTTTCGCCACCAAACGGAATGACTGCTGTATGTTTTAAAATACCTTCATAGAAAACGGCAAGGTCTGTTGTTCCGCCACCTATGTCTACAATAGCTACGCCGGCTTCCAGATCCTGGTCGCACATTACAGCCGCTGCGGAAGCAAGCGGTTGTAATACGAGGTCTTTGGTTTGCAATCCCGCTTTCTCAACACTTCTGTTGATGTTCCTGATAGCGTTCTTATCTCCCGTTATAATATGAAAATTGGCTCCCACTTTTACACCGCTGTATCCAATGGGGTTTGGTATGTTTTGAAAATTATCTACTGTGAATTCCTGTGGTATCACATCAATGATCTGGTCACCGGCAGGAATATACGTGCGGTATTGATCGGCAACAAGCCTGTCAATTTCTTCCTGCATGATCTCTTCTTCAATGCTTTGCCTGACAATGTCGCCTCTTGTTTGTAAACTTTTTATATGATGACCTGCTATTCCAACATACACTTCACCAATTTCCAGGTTTGGATTGGAAGCATAACAATTTTCCAGCGCAGTTTGTATTGCTTTAATGGTCTGGTCAATGTTAAGTACCATACCATGCTGTACACCATTGCTGTTGGCACGGCCAAAGCCAAGTATTTCTAATTTGCCGAATTCATTTTTACGCCCGGCGATCGCAGCAATTTTAGTGGTTCCGATGTCGAGGCCTACGATGATGGGTTGTTCCTGGTTCATAGTTATATGTTTTTATGTTTTGTATGTTTAAGCCTCTTCAGCTTGCCCCCATTTTTATTGAGACAGGCCGGGGCATTATTTTGAATATTTTTATTTTACAAACAATATTTTTTCAATTACTATTTTCATTCATTCTTTTTAGGCATTGTTATTTTTGGTTTTGTATTAACGGATGTTTGTTTAGCTGCTACCGGCTTTTTGATAGCCACAGGTTTCACCGGTGGCTTTTGAATTGGTTTCACAGGCGGTTTAACAATAGGTTTTTCAACCTTTTTTGCTGCCGGAACATTCAATGATCCTTGTGGTTTTGGTTCTTCATCAGCATTGGAAATTTCCCCTAATTCATCCCGCTGCATGGATTGCTGAATCATGCTGCTGTCATTGCTTTTTTTGTCATCCTGGATTATATTGTTGGATAAATCTTCTGCATATTTTGCAGCATTGGCAGCAATGACCTCCATCATATGAATGGTACGCAAAGAATCTGCACTCTCATCATCTTTACCTTTGATCTTTGCAACAACTTCATTCCTGTACTGAAGGTTTATGATACTATACCTGTTCCATCCCATTTTCACCATTACCTTTTTATAAAACAACTGAAGCTTCCTGAATTTATTTGCTGCATCAGAAGCGTCACCAAAAACGATCACCTGGGAGCCGATCTTGGGAATCATTTCAAAAGTTCGTTGTGCTGTAATATCCACCTGGTCAATCATAGCCATAAAAAAAGAATCTTTCTGAATAAGTAAACCAATCATTTTTATGTCATTCAACAGGCTGCTGTCTGGCTTTGTCAATATTTTAACTTCAGAAGGAAACCCTGTGAATACGGGCACCCTTGCTGAAAATTTTTCGCTCAGCGGGAGCATCATATTACTGCTGTCTATATAAAATGTGCTTCCGCCGGATGTAAATATTCTTGCAATTGGCTCCCTTTCTTCAACGGATACCTGCAAAATTTCATTGTTGTCAAAGAATAATTCTGCATTCTTTATCCAAACATCTTTTTTCAAAGCTGTTTCCATTGCAACCAGGTTAAAATTTTCAATCGGCCTGCCGCTGGCATTTTCACCTGCATACCTGTTAATGATCCTTTGAACATCATACTTATCAATAAAAAAATTATTATTGATCCCCATGATGTTTATTTCAATTCCATTGCATTTCTTTAAATTCTTCTTTTGAACAGCAGCTACCAGGAATACGACAGTACTGGCACCTATAGTAACCCAAAGTGCAGCCAGTAAGAAGTTCTTAATACTATATCGTTTTTTATTCTCCATTCTATTTATTATTCTCAGATCTTGCCGGGATTTATTACTTCTGATAATGCTGATACCAACATATCAATATCGCCGGCCCCTGCAGTTATTAAAAGTTCCTGTTTATTATTTTTAATTTCTTTTATCAAATCATCCTTTTGTAACATTTTTACATTTTTGTTCTTCATTCTGTTAATGATCATTTCGCTGTTTACTCCTTCAATTGGTTGTTCCCTTGCAGGGTAAATGGGCAATAGGATCACTTCATCTGCAATACTCAGCACTTCCGCAAATCCATCCGCAAAATCTTTTGTCCTGCTGTACAGGTGTGGCTGAAAAACCACGGTGCATTTTTTTCCGGGAAACAATTCCCTGGCTCCAGTAATCAATGCCCTTAATTCTTCCGGGTGATGTGCATAGTCATCGATCATCACCAGGCCATCTATCTTAACCACATATTCAAACCTCCGTTTTACTCCCCTGAATGCCGCAATGGCTGCTTTTATTTTTTCATCTGCAATTCCCATGTGTTTTGCTGCTGTGATGGCTGCCACTGCATTTTCAATATTGTGCATTCCCCCCATATTCAATTCAATGTCTTTGATCTGTTCTTTTTTTATAACAATATCAAAAACATAACTTCCGTTATTCAATGTTATATTTTCTGCATAAGCATCAGCAGCATTTTTATTCATGCTGTAACTTATTTTATTTGTCGCTTTAAATTCCCCGCTCCGGGCCAGGTCAAATTTGTTTATTAACAATCCACCCGGTTTTACCTGGTTTGCGAATTCGATGAAAGCATCTTCCAGTTTTTCTGCTGTACCATAAATATCCAGATGATCGGCATCCATTGCCGTTATTACAGCTATATCCGGAAACAATTTCAAAAAACTCCTGTCATATTCATCAGCTTCTGCAACTGAAATGTTTTTTTGACCGTCATTTGATCTATCCTTTTCCTGTGGCCAAAAATTGGTTCCATAGTTTGTTGCTATACCACCTAAAAAAGCATTGCATCCAAATTCACTGTGCCTTAAAATATGAGCAATCATAGTACTGGTGGTGGTTTTGCCATGAGTACCCGCCACACAAATGCTATACGTTTCTTTTGTGATCATGCCCAACACTTCACTTCTTTTTAATACTGTATAATCATTTTCTAAAAAATAATTGTACTCGTTGTGCTGTTTTGGTACGGCAGGCGTATAAACAACCAGATCAGCATTTTTGTCAATGAGCGAAATATTGTCTTCAAAGTGTATAGCGATCCCTTCTTCTTCAAGTTTGGCGGTTAAAACAGTGGGTGTTTTATCATACCCGGAAACTTTTTTACCAATACTTTTAAAATACCTTGCCAATGCACTCATACCAATACCCCCGATACCGAGGAAATAAACAGCCGATATATCTTTAATATCCTTCATTGTTGGCTTTTCACAGCTTTTATTATTTCTTCGGCTATCATGCTATCTGCATTGATCACAGCCAGTTTACCAATATTTGCTTTCAACGATTCCTGCAATTCATTGTCTTTTGCCAGAGAAACAATGGCCGGAACCAACTTATCCAACGCCTGGTCATCGGGAATCATTATAGCAGCATTTTTATTAACTAAATTTTGTGCATTCGCCGTCTGATGATTCTCCGCCGCAAATGGATAAGGAACAAATATTACCGGTTTTTCAACCAGGCACAATTCAGCAGTTGCCATAGCACCGCTTCTGCTGATCACCATATCTGCCGCAGTATAAGCATATTCCATTTGCCCGATGAAATCATTGATATAAACATGATTCATTCCTTTGCAGCGACCCAATGCTTTGTCCAGGTATGGTTTACCCGTTTGCCAGATCAACTGAAGGTTGTTTTTTTCAAAGAGCGCTATATTTTTATCAATTGCTTCATTGATGTTCTTTGCACCCAGGCTGCCACCAATACTGAGTACAATTTTTTTATCGGCACTAAATCCAAAGTGTTTTATAGCTTCAGTTTTAGATATTGTATGTGCGGAAATGCTTTGCCTTACAGGGTTTCCTGTGATCCTGATCTTACCTGCAGGAAAAAATTTCTCCATACCATCTGTAGCAACAAAAATTTTGG
>JAYSWW010000120.1:0-13581 GCA_043717805.1 Ferruginibacter sp. | reverse complement strand
GCTGACAATACATATAAGGAATTTTTTTGCTGCTGATAAAAAATTCGGTTCCAGGGACAGGCGGGTTATATCGTCACTTTGTTATTGTTATTTCAGGGCCGGGCATGCTTTTAAACAATATACCACCGAACAGAAACTACTGGCTGGTTTATTTTTGTGTGAAAATAAAAGCAATGAATTGCTTTTTCATTTTCGCCCCGATCTTGATGAGAAGATTGGCTTAGCCATAACAGAAAAATGCTCAGTTTTACAAATACAACAAACAGCATTTTTTCCTTTTTTGTATGAATTGGGGCCTGCCATTGACCCGGCATTGTTTTCCGTATCATTCCTGAAACAACCGGGTATCTACCTCCGCATCAGGCCGGGCAGGTTGAATGTGGTTGAAGAAAAACTGGAACAGGCTGTGGTGCAATTTAAAAAGCTGAACAATGAATGTTTTCAACTGGAAAGCAATGTTGCCGCCGACAAAATATTAAAACTTAATAAGGAAGTTGTGGTGCAGGATATTAATTCACAGCAGGTATTGAATTTCCTGGATAAGGTAACCGGGTTTGATCCTGGAGAAAATAAAATATCCGCCTGGGACTGTTGTGCGGCAAGTGGAGGAAAATCGATCCTGCTGTATGATAAACTAAGGGGGAATATTAAGTTAACGGTATCAGATATACGGGAAAATATCTTATTAAATCTCTCAAAAAGGCTCATACAGGCTGGTATCAATTTAAACGACAGTTTCATAACTGACCTTACCATGTCTTCTATGATACCTGTCAGGGAAAAGTTTTCCATCATCCTGTGCGATGTGCCCTGCACCGGCAGCGGTACCTGGGGCCGGAACCCGGAGCAATTGTTTTATTTTGATAAAAAAACAATTGCTGATTATGCAGCAAGGCAAAAAAAAATTGTTGAAAATACCATTCCTCATTTAAAGAACGGAGGCCTGTTTTTTTATATCACCTGTTCTGTTTTTGAAAAAGAAAATGAGGGAGTGGTTGCATTCATAAAAGAAAAACTGTCTGCAGACCAGGAGGGGTACAAACTTCAGTTGATCCATACTGAATATTTAAAAGGGTATGAAATTGCTGCTGATACGATGTTCGTTGCGGTTTTTTCAAAAGTTATTTCCGGATGATCTTTTTTGTTACTGCTTTTTTGTTATCAATATAAACGATCACAAAATATACACCCCTGCTCATGTGTTTCATTGGAATTTTGTGAACTTCAGAACCTGTTGGCTGTTGAAATGTATTGTTGTAAACCCGCTGTCCCAATTCATTTTGCATCATGATTGTAATTTTTGCACTTGTAATCCTGCCAATGCTGATATTTAAGTCTGCTGAAACAGGATTTGGCCCGATTGAAATATTATTTTCGAGTACACTGTTGCATACCTGGTCATTGATCACGGTCAATGAATCGAGGTAAAAAGTAGAATCTGTTCCGATGATCATTTTTACACGGTATTTAATGGCCCCCATCTCAGCTCCTGCAATATTGTCATCAAATGAAAAATCATGTTGCCCCCATGTGTTGTTGTTTTGTAATGTGGCTATATTCGTATAACCTGATCCTCCGGGCAGTTTCCGTTCAATGTCCAGGCTCATGGTATTATCTGTTTTTACAGAAAATCGCAATTGTGCAGTACAGTTACTGATGCTTGATTGTTTATTGAATGTTCTTTTCTGAAGAATTACAAATGCTTTTTTAGCATCAGGGATCCCATACCCCACCCGGTTATCAGGGTTGTTGTATTTACCGGCAGATGATTGCAATGCAGCAATGATTCCCATATTACTAACCTCAGGATAAGCCTGCCACAAACAGGTGCTGATACCGGCCATATTTGGACAGGCAAATGAGGTACCACTGCCATATGATGGCAAACCGCTGGAAGTATTTGCTACAATGGCCAGCCATCCTACCGCAGCAACACCTGGTTTTACCTGTCCGTCACTGCTGGGACCATAACTTGAAAAACTTCCTACCTGTCCTGTGGTATCTACAGCACCTACGCATAAAACACTGTCAGCATCAGAAGGTGTAATGATGTAATGCCAGCCTCCATTGCCTTCATTGCCAGCAGCTATAACCAACAGCATACCTTTTTTTGCAGCAAAATCAGCTGCCTGTGCACTGATGGAAGTATTGCCATTCATGTCCGTATAAGTGTAATCAAACATTGAATTATCAAATTGAAAATAACCAAGGGATATTGAACACAGGTCTACTCCCAGGCTGTCGGATCTTTCCGCACCTGCGGCAAGATTCTGTTCTTCGATCGGGTATTCACTTGCAACATCTTCAGTCCGGTATAAATAAAATGAAGTTTTTGGGGCGGTTCCAACAAATGTACCCGGTATGTTTGCTGCAATGGTGCTTAGGCACTGCATTCCATGGGAATTGTCTTCATTCACGCTGGCATTGTTTGCAACAAAATCCCAGGTTCCCAGTACCTGGTTGTTGTTTCGCATACTGTCAAACGTTGGTAAACTAAGATAGTGAAAAAAACCTGCGTCCAATATGGCCATCTGCATTCCTTCACCGTGAAATCCGTGGTTATGTAAAAAATTCCCCTGGTGAATTTTAACCTGGCCATTCGAATAGCCGTAGCTGTAATAATCGCTTGTAATATTTACAGGCTTATTTGTAGAAGGAAACGTTGTATTGTTTAACGATGAATCCAATAACTTATTCACCGGGATATCTGAAGAAGCGGACCTCGACCCGATGGCGGAAGTGCTTAACACAAAAGGAAAAGAATTTATTTTGGCAAGCGCAGCAGCATCACTGGTTTTTATGGCTACCTGGTTTAGCCACTTGGAACTGTTTAGTATGATAACATTTCCGGATAGACGTACACTGTCAATATACCTTGGCGTAACCGGCAGATCGCTGCTGTCGATGGCAATATTATACCTGTTCCTGCGGTCTATGGCACGCTGGGTAAGGTATTGTGCCGGGTTGTTTAATGAAAAAGGATTGGTACCCTTGTCTTTAAACCTGATGATATACCTGGTAAACTGTGCCTGGCTGTATACAGCAGTGAATAAAAAAAAGCAAAGTAAGATTAAAGTCTTTTTCATGATGCGTTATTGATGAGATAAATTTAATCTTAAAATTTTATCCTGATTCATATCGTGTAAAGAATTATGATAACTCAATGTTTAATAACTTTAAACAACTCAGGCTTTTGAATCATAAGCCCATTTCACCAGTGTTGCACCCCAGGTAAATCCTCCGCCGAAAGCAGACAGGATAATATTGTCGCCTTTTTTCAGCCGGCTTTCCCATTCCCATAAGCAAAGCGGTATGGTAGCTGCCGTTGTATTGCCATATTTATCTATATTGATCATTACTTTTTCTCTGGGAAGATTCATCCGGTCTGCCGTTGCATCAATGATCCTTAGATTTGCCTGGTGCGGTACCAGCCAGGCAATATCATCCGCCTTTAATTGATTGCGTTCCATCAATTCATAACTCACATCTGCCATTCCTTTTACAGCAAACTTGAACACTGCCTGTCCCTCCTGGTAAAGAAAATGTTCTTTGGCTAAAACTGTTTCTATGGATGAAGGCTTTAAAGAACCTCCTGCTTTCATATGTAAATGTTTTCTGCCGCTGCCATCACTTTTCAGTAAACTATCCTTGATACCATTTCCTTCTTCATTACTTTCGAGTAATACTGCACCTGCACCGTCACCAAAAATAACACAGGTTGTCCGGTCACTGTAATCAATGATACTACTCATTTTGTCAACACCAACAACAACCAATTTCTTATACCTGCCACTTTCAACCAGGGCTGTTCCGGTAGTAAGTGCATATAAAAAACCTGAACAGGCTGCACCGATGTCAAAACTGAAAGCCTTTGTGATGCCGGCCTTGTCGCAAATAATATTTGCTGTTGCCGGAAAAACCATGTCTGGTGTAACGGTGGCACAGATCAGGCAATCAATTTCAAGCGGGTCAATCCCATGTTTCACGCAAAGATTTTTAACAGCTTCTGCTCCCATATCGCTGCTTCCCAGTCCTTCACCTTTCTGAATCCTTCTTTCTTTAACCCCGGTCCTGGTAACGATCCACTCATCAGTGGTATCAACCATGGTTTCTAATATTTTATTGGTGAGCCTGAATTCTGGAACATATCCTCCCACAGCAGTAATAGCAGCTTGAATTTTTTGCATGGATCGTATTTTTTTTAAATATAATGGGTAATAAAAGCGGGTAAATTTAGTGTAAAAACCATTTCCAATATTTTTGCGGGTTCAGCTAATAAAATATCCTTATTTTTGGCTATCGTCAGATCAGGAAATTATGTATGCATATTTGCAGGGCAAATTTACTTATAAAAGCCCCGCCCAGGTTAATATAGAATTGAATGGTATTGGGTATGAAGTTCACATCAGTCTGAATACATATGCAGCTATTCAGCATTTAAATGAAGGTAAATTATATATTCACCTGCAGGTTAAAGAAGATAGCCATACATTATTTGGCTTTTTTGATAAAGAGGAAAAAGAAATGTTTTTGTTATTGACAAGTGTTTCAGGTATTGGTGCAGCAACCGCAAGAATGATGCTGTCCTACATAAAGCCGGAAGAGATCAGTTCGGCAATTATCCTGGGCAACGTCAGGTTAATGGAAAGCGTCAAAGGAATAGGAAAGAAAACTGCAGAGAGACTGGTACTTGAACTCAAGGACAAAGTGGCAAAAAAACCATTTACATCTGGTCACAGTTCTTTTGCTGCAAACAATACAATAGAGCAGGATGCGTTAACTGCTTTAACAGCACTGGGTATATCCCGGTCACAGGCTGAGCAATCGATCCAAAAAATAGTCCGTGCGGAACCTGGTATTTTATTATTAGAAGAATTAATTAAAAAAGCATTAAAAGCAATTTGAGAAAACTCTACATTAACTGAATTACCGGATGTTGCTCAACAGAAAGACTATTTTAAAATTATCGCAAAACTGCTTACTATTTGTATTGCTTTTTTTGTGTAACGTATCTTATGCACAGGAAAAAGGTACAAAAAATCAAGATCCCAAAAATAGCGGGAACCCTGTTTCTCCAAATACCACCGTTCCTGATCCTCCAACTGGAAATACAAACGTTCCTGTAACCGGAAATAACACTGTTACCTTACAACCTCAGGATACAACTGTCAGGGGCAATAACAATCTGCCTTACCCGATACGTGACAGAAGAGGTGATTATTTATTTGGGGCCACCTCAAATGCTTATGATCTTAAAACACCTGCAAATATTACTGATTCTGTTGTTTACGACCCGGTAACAAAACGTTATATAATTTATGAAAAGATAGGAACCAGGTATTATCGTACCCCCGCAACTTATTCATTCAATGAATTCTGGGAGCTAAGAAACAAACAGGCCGAAAATGATTATTTCAGGCGCAGGGCAAATACCACCAGTATCCTGAACAGGGGAAAATTCATTAAACCGAGGCTTTCTCTAACGGATAACTTATTTAACCGTTTATTCGGAAATGGAAAAATCGAAATAAGCCCACAAGGGAATGTAGATGTAACTGCAGGATACCAGGGACAAAAAATAGACAATCCAACTTTACCGGAAAGAGCCAGGAAAAATGGGGGATTGGATTTTAACATGAATGCCCAACTGAATGTGAATGCAAACATCGGCGATAAACTAAAATTCCCGATCAACTACAATACACTGGCCAATTTTGACCTGGATAATCAACTTAAACTGGATTATACCGGAAAGGATGATGAGATTTTAAAAAGGTTTGAAGCCGGAAATGTCAACTTCCCATCAAAAGGAACATTGATCCCAGGCGCCCAGCAACTTTTCGGTTTAAAAACACAATTACAATTTGGTAAATTATTTATAACAGGTGTCCTGGCCAATCAAAAATCACAACGCCAAAGCGTAAACCTGCAGGGTGGTGCAGCATCACAACCATTCGAGATAAAGGCTGATGAATATGAAGAGAACAGGCACTTCCTGGCAGCACAGTATTTTAAAAATAATTACAATACGCTTTTAAAAAATCTACCGGCAATAACCAGCCCCATACAAATTTTAAGAATGGAAGTATGGGTTACCAATCGCAATGGGACAACCACTGAAACAAGGGATGTTGTTGGATTAATGGACCTTGGTGAAACACATCCATACTTGGCGTCTCCAATAATCACTGTTCTTACTTCTTCTGAAATTCCAACCAATGGAACAAATGACCTGTACAGCAAAGTTATAAACCAGCCGGATGCCCGTAACCCTTCTTCGGTGTTTATTAACCTGGGAAACCTGGGGCTCAGCCCCGTTCAGGATTTTGAAAAAACTTTTGCCAGGAAATTGGATTCAACCCAGTATACTTATAACAGGGATATTGGAACACTTTCCCTTAGCCAGCCATTGCAAACTGATGAAGTACTTGCAATTGCTTATCAATATTCTTTCAGGGGAAAAATATACCAGGTGGGTGAATTTTCGCAGGATGTGCCGCCTGATAGTTCTTCGGCTATTCAAAAAGTGTTGTTTTTAAAATTGCTGAAGGCCACTTCACAACGTACCAGTTTGCCTATTTGGAAACTGATGTTGAAAAACGTTTATACGATCGGTTATGGCTCGCTTTCTCCGGAAGATTTTAAATTGGATGTTCTTTACCAGGAACCGGGATTGGGTGCAAAAAGATATGCTCCTTTTGGTGACATTAACCAGGGTGCCCCGATCATATCACTGATCAATTTAGACAGGCTCAACAGCCAGAACGATCCGCAGCCGGATGGTGTTTTTGATTATGTGGAAGGGTTTACCATCAACTCCCAGTATAGCCGTGTAATGTTTCCGGTATTGGAACCTTTCGGAAGGGACCTTGCAACAGGATTGTATTCAAATCCTGCAAATCCCAATATTAAAGACACGCTTTATTATGCATTGTATGATTCTATCAAAGCTGTGGCACAGCAATTTCCGAATCTTAACAGGTTTGTTTTGAAAGGAACAGCAAAGACCTCCGGTTCGGCCGATATCAGTATCGGGTATAATATTCCCAAAGGGTCCGTTACCGTTAGTGCTGGCGGACGAACTTTGCTTGAAGGCGCAGACTATGATATCAATTATGACCTGGGAACCATTAAAATAACCAACCAGGCCATTTTAAATGCAGGTTTGCCAGTCCAGGTAAATTTTGAGAACAATGCTTCTTTCGGGCTTCAGCAAAGAAATTATATGGGGTTGAGGCTGGATTACCAGGTGAAAAATACTGCCAGGGAACAGCTTTCACTGGGCGGTACCATTGTAAGATTGGGTGAAAGGCCTTTCTTCACCAAAGTTAATTACAATGAAGACCCAATACGGAATACCATGTATGGGTTAGATGTGAATTATAGAAAAGACCTCCCACGTCTTACAAAAATCCTGGATAAACTTCCTTTCTATTCCACCACTGCGCCATCTACTATAAATTTTTACGGAGAAGGTGCATATTTAAAACCGGGCCATGCGCCACAGATCGGAAGGGGTAAAGCGGGAGTGATCTATATAGATGATTTTGAAGGAAGCAAATCGGGTATAGATCTCCGTTTCCCATTGATCAGCTGGAGCCTATCATCCACACCAAAAGGTGCAACCGATTTCAATGGTCAACCCATTTTTCCTGAATCTAATTTACCTGCACCAAGCCTGAATTATGGAAAGAGCAGGGCAAAGATCGCCTGGTACCAGATAGAACAGACCTTGCAGCAATACAAGGGAACCAACAATCCTTTTTCAAACAATGCTGCTGAGTTAAGTGATCCCAGGGTCAGGCAGATATACCAGAAGGAAATTTTCCCGCAAAGGACCACGGGCTTTGGAGAAAGCCAATTGGTAACATTTGACCTGGCATATTATCCAACTGCAAGGGGGCCTTATAATTATGATGACAACATATCAAGGATAAACGCAAATGGAACTTTTAAAGACCCAAAGACAAGATTTGGTGGCTTAATGCGTAGTATAGACCAGCCTGATTTTGAAACAAGCAACATTGAATTCATAGAATTCTGGGTACAGGATCCGTTTATCCCTACAACTGGCCGTGAGAACATTGTCAATTCAACCGGAGGTAAATTGTATTTTAACCTGGGGAATGTTTCTGAAGATGTGCTCAAGGATGGCAAAAGGTTTTATGAGAATGGCCTGCCAACACCAAATGCACCGTCACCGATAGATGAGACTATTTGGGGAAGGGTGCCCCGCAACTCTTTACAGGTAACAAATGCTTTTAGCAATCTGCCTGATGACAGGGTTTACCAGGATATTGGTTTCGATGGTTTGTCAGATACTGCTGAAGTTACAAAACGTGCTGCTTACCTTGCCCAGCTCCAGGCAAATTTTGGAACGGGATCCAAAGCTTACCAGGATGCTTTGAGAGATCCTTCTTCAGATGACTATGTACATTACAGGGATGCAAGCTTTGGCGGGCCAACTGACGGTATTTTAGCCAGGTACAAAAATTTCAATAATACTGAGGGCAATTCTCCCATAAACAGCGGAAGCGAATTTTCAACTGCTGCAACTTTATATCCCGATGCTGAAGACCTGAATAAGGATAATACATTGAGCGAAACAGAGGAGTATTTCCAGTACATCGTTGATATCAAGCCGCCAACGGACCCTCAAATGGTCATTGGCAAAAATTTTATAGTTGATAAAAAATCCGTTACCGTAAACCTGGTAAATGGAACGCCAAGGAATGAAACCTGGTACCAGTTCAGGATCCCGATATCGGATTACGACAGAAAGGTTGGGCGTATTCCGGATTTTAAATCCATTCGTTTCATGCGGATGTTCATGACCGATTTTGAAGACAGTGTTGTTTTACGTTTTGGGCTTTTGCAGTTAACAAGAAATATATGGAGGAAATTCCAATACAGGGTTGATTCTACCGGCACTTATTCTCAGAGTTCAGGAACGTCATTCAATGTAGGAGCAGTTAATATAGAGGAAAATGATAAGCGTACGCCGCTTCCTTACCGCACCCCAAGAGAAATAGAAAGGGTTCAGACACTTAGCAACAATGGAGTGAACCTTTTGCAAAACGAACAGGCCATGAGCCTGCAGTTTTGTAATTTAAAGCAAGGTGATGCCAAAGCGGTTTTTCAAACATATGCGAACAGGGATCTACGCCAGTTTAAGAAATTATCCATGTATATACACGCCGAAAAAGCTGTTACACCTCCAAATACATTAAATGAAAGTGCAAAAGAATTAACCGCTGTAGTAAGATTGGGTACTGATTTTGTAAATAATTATTATGAAGTAAGGATCCCGTTGACATTAACTCCTCTGAGCGTTGGAACCAGCCTGTCACCTGATTCAGATGCTTACAATGATACCTTGTGGAACCCTCATAATTTACTCGAACTTGACATCAACAAACTGACAAAGCTAAAACAGGCACGAAATGTTTCTTCCGGTGCTTTGGGCCAGATATTCAGGGAAGTACAGCCTAACGGACAGGTGTATTCGGTTATGGGTAATCCAAACCTCGGGGAAGTAAGGGGCATCTTACTGGGTGTTGAAAACACAGGCCCGGCTCCTGCTGCCTGTGGTGAAATTTGGGTGAACGAATTGAGGCTTTCATCATTGGATGAAAATGGCGGTTATGCAGCCCTGGGAAGGGTAGATTTGAACCTGGCAGACCTTGGTACAATATCTGTTTCCGCAAATATGCATTCAAAAGGATTCGGAACACTGGAACAAAGAGTTAATGAACGTTACCGGGATAATTTGCTTCAGTTTGATATAGCCGCCAACCTTGAAATGGGAAAATTATTGCCCAAAAATTGGGGTATGTCCATACCTGTATATGCCGGTTACACTCAATCAGCAAGTACACCTGAATACGATCCTTATGACCAGGACATTAAAATAAAGGATAAACTCAGCAGTGCAACCAAAGCTCAAAAGGATTCGATCAGGAAAGTTGCAGTGGATTTTACCTCTACTAAAACATTGAATTTTACCAATGTTAAAAAGAATAAAACAAATGGATCCAAATCAAGGATATATGACATATCAAATGTTGATGTCAGTTATTCATATATTCAAACACTCAGTCACAGCCCGTTGATTGAGAACAATGAAGTTACCCGTCACCGTGGGGCACTTGGTTATAATTATGCCCCGCAGCCGAAATACATAGAACCATTCAAGAAATTATTTAAAAAGACAAAACATCATTGGTTTGACCTTGTAAAGGATTTTAATTTTAATTACATCCCTTCCCAGCTTAGTTTCCGTGCAGATTTGAGCAGGCAGTTTGGCGCTATCAGGCCAAGAAGTGTAGGCACTTCAAAATATGCGATCCCCGAAACCTATGATAAATTCTTTACATTCCAACGGGATTATATACTAAGGTGGAACTTTACCCGTTCAATTAATTTTGATTACAGTGCTACAAATAATTCACGCATAGACGAACCTGCGGGAAGGCTTGATAATAAATCGAAAAAGGATTCCATGTGGAATAATTTATTAAAGGGCGGAAGAAATACCTTGTTCAACCAGACTGCTAATTTTTCCTATACAATACCTACCAATAAATTGCCTTTACTGGACTGGACAACCATGAATGTCAAATACCAGTCTACTTATAAGTGGATCGGTGCTTCTAGGCTTGCTGTTGACCTTGGAAATTTCCTTGAGAACGGGCAGCAGAAAGAAGGGACCTTGCAAATGGATTTCACAAAATTATACCAGAAATCGAAGTGGCTGAAGGCACTTGAACTTCCTTCAAACAAAGAAGATAAAGCAAAGTGGAAGAATCGCATAACAATCGTTAAGGATTCCGTTACAACCAAAAAGGGCAAAAGGATCCTTCAAAAAAGAAGGATCGTAGACCAAACGGCGATGCCTTATGTTGGTGGATTTGCCAAGGTTTTTGGAAAACTTCTTACCAGTGTTAAACAGGTTAATTTTTCAATTGCGGAAACTGGTAATACCCGTTTACCAGGTTATAAAGACAGTACACAATTTTTCGGACAGAATTTCAACAGCAGTGCACCGGGGTTTGATTTTATTTTGGGGAAACAGGTCGATACGAACTGGTTAAACCGTAAGGCAAAGCAGGGTCTTATAACCAGGGATGATAACTTTAATTCATTGTTCCAGCAGAATTTTGATCAGCGGATCACTTTGTCTGCACAACTGGAACCATTGAGAGACCTCACCATTACGGTTAACCTGAGTAAAACATTCAGCAAGAATTACAGTGAAACATTCAGGTATATTGATACAAGTTTTGCTCAAAATAATCCAAAACAATTCCTGCACCTGAACCCCTATGCAGGTGGTGGTTTTGATGTGACTTATATAGCTTTTAAAACATTGTTTGGAAAATTTGATCCCAACCGTGTTTCAGAAACTTTCAAAACATTTGAGAATAACAGGATCATATTGTCCAAGCGACTGGGTGAGAAGAATCCATATAGCCTACAAGGGGGTGGACAGCAGGCAAATGGCTATTATTATGGATATGGAAGATATGCAGTAGATGTTTTGATACCATCATTCATTGCTGCCTATACTGGCCAGGATCCAAATAAAGTGGCCCTCATAAAGCAGAATAATCCCAATACAAAATCAAATCCGTTCAGGGGCATTTTACCAAAACCAAACTGGAAAATTGATTACAGCGGTCTTAGTAAAGTAAAAGGCCTGGATAAAATATTCACCAGTTTTACCCTCACACATGCCTACAACGGTAACCTGAGTATGAATGGATTTACTTCTGCATTGTTATACCAGGATATTTCAAAATACGGCTATCCTTCTTTTTATGATTCAGTTAGAGAGGGTTTCATTCCATATTTCATGGTGCCGAATGTTTCGATACAGGAACAATTCTCTCCATTGATTGGATTTGATATGATGTTTGTCAATCAAATGCAGGCAAAATTTGAATATACCAAAACAAGGCAATTGAGTTTGAGCTTGTATGATTTCCAGCTTAGTGAAGTAAGAAGCACTGAATTTACCATTGGTGCCGGTTACCGTAAACGCGGTTTGCCCATGCCATTCGGATTAAAATGGCCTAAATGGTTGAGTTCAAAAAATGCAACTTCTTCAAAACTGGAAAATGAGATCAATTTCCGCATTGACTATAAGATCAGGGACAATGTAACGGCCAACAGCAGGCTTGACCAGGATAATAATTTTGCTACCGGTGGCAGCAAGGAGATCACCATCAGCCCAACGATTGATTATTTCCTCAATAACAGGATAAATATCAAATTATATTACGACCGCCGTAAAGTGATTCCTTATATTTCATCCAGTGCACCAACAACCAATACAAGGGCTGGTGTTCAGATCAGGATATCATTGTCGCAGTAAGAAACAGGTGCCGGATACCGGGTGCTTGAATGGATGCAATTTCCAAGAATCCAGTATCCAGTATCCAGCATCTAGTATCCCAAATATTATTTATGCCCCAATACTTCAAAATAGGAAAATTTGCCGCCAGTTACGGACTGCAGGGGGATCTTGTATTACAGCACAGCCTTGGTAAAAGAACAACACTCAAGGGCCTCGAGACAATTTATATTGAGGAAACAAACAACAATTTTTTACCTTATTTCATTGAAAAGACATCCATAAAAAGTGAATCAGAAACATATATAAAGCTTGAAGGGATCGATAATAAGGAAATTGCCCGCAAACTTACTCCCAAAGAAGCCTGGCTGGAGGAAATTGATTTTAAAAAATTTGCCGCCAAAGCTGCACCCATTGCATTGCTTGGCTTTTCAATGATCGATGGAGATACAGACCTCGGCGAGATCATTGAGGTAATAGAACAACCACACCAGGTATTGTGTACAATTCTTTACAAAGGAAAAGAGGCACTCATTCCCATTCATGAAGCAAGCCTTGTAAAACTTGATAAGAAAAATAAAAAAGTTTTTGTTGAACTGCCTGAAGGGTTGCTTGATATTTACGGATAATGAATTATTATATTTTTTTAAGCAAGAATCATACTGATCAATCTAAAGATTGCTTTATTAATTCATGCAATTCGTTCTTCAGATTCGTTTGATCATTTTGTAAATTTGTTCAGTGTCCCAACCACAACGGACTATAGCACATTTTGACCTGGATTCTTTTTTTGTATCCGTTGAGGTTTTGAATGACCCTTCTTTACAAGGAAAACCTGTCATTGTTGGTGGCAGTGACAGGGGAGTGGTAGCCGCCTGCAGTTATGAAGCCAGAAAATTCGGCATTCATTCAGCCATGCCTTCATCCAAAGCCAGGCAGCTTTGTCCGTATGCCATATTTATCAAAGGCCATTACAGTGATTACAGCAAATATTCCCGTTGGGTAACACAGATCATTGCTGCAAAAGCACCACTGTTTGAAAAAGCTTCTGTTGATGAATTTTACCTTGACCTGACTGGCATGGATAAATTTTTCAACCCGCTTCAATGGACCATCGATCTGCGAAAGCAGATCATGGAAGAAACAAAGCTGCCCATTTCTTTTGGGCTTGCCTGTAATAAGATGATGGCTAAAATAGCAACAAACCAGGCTAAGCCAAACGGCTT
>JAYSWW010000119.1:0-2060 GCA_043717805.1 Ferruginibacter sp. | reverse complement strand
GACCTGTTGCCTACCCGTCACTTAGTCTCAATTAAAAATAAAGTACAATTTTAGGTTAAGTTACGAAACAGCACAGGTCAGAGACCTGCGCTAGTTTTCCTTCGAATCAGCGGTAAAATATCAATGCGCAAAATCCATTTCAAAATTTCCCTTTATCCTTTCCATTGATGGATTGAAATAACCAAATTTCAGATCAGGGAATTCTTCCCGGATCAGTTCCATGAATTGTTTTACGCCCATGCACTCCCCTGTTTCTGCCACATCAATTTTTTCAAGGTACCAGTCAGGGTCAATGTTAAAATTGCGCCATTGGATCATGCACAACCCGGTTTCTTTGATCAGCTTTCGCAAAGCCTCGTATTCGTCAATACTGTCGGTCATTCCCGGGAACACGAAATAATTTATGCTCGTCCAGGCGCCGTAACTGCGGGCAACTTTAAGGCTCTCTGCAATGTCGGCAAAATGGTAATTATTGGGTTTGTAATAAGGCATGTAAACAGATTCCCTGGCTGAATTCGTACTTACACGAATGCTGTTCAAACCCGCTTCACACAATGCTTTTACAACTTCGGGCATGCTGCCGTTGGTATTGATATTGATGCTGCCTTTTTGAGTATGCTTTCGAATCTCTATGATTGCTTCCCGGATCGTTTCCCACATCAGCAATGGCTCCCCTTCACATCCTTGTCCAAAACTTATTATAGGAAACGGGGCTGTTTCCAGATGCGGAACAGTGAATTCAACGATCTCCTCGGCTGTGGGCTTAAACGTTAACCTGTCCTGGGTGCTGAATATTTCTTCTTCCTGTGGCTGAAAACTGATACAACCAATACAATTGGCATTGCATGCAGGCGATACCGGTACCGGGCACTCCCACCTGCCCAGGGCTAAATTCCTTGCAGCAGGGCATGTATAGGTCATGCAACAATTTTCCATCAGGTGTTTAACCAGCCTGTTTTCGGGATATGCATTCAATAAATTCTCTGTACCTGCTTCGATCTTGTCATCATCATATCCTGTACTTTCCTGGCGAATATCCTGCTCTATCCTTACGGCAGGAACATAGGTCTTATCGTCCTGCCATCCAATGGCCGTGTAACAGAACAATGGTAATGTTGGTGCATCGGGCAGGGTTTCATAAGCTGCCATGTATAAACCCGTATGGGCAGGTGGAATAAAAGCTGCCACTGCCCAGCCTTTTTCGCAGATTCTCATATCTCCGGTCTTTACATCAATGCCAATTCCACGCCGGCCGGGTAATTCATATAATTGTCCGCCATCAGGTAATAATATCCATTCATCGGTTGGTATAGGCAAAGCATCCCAGCCACTCCTGCCAGTTACATACAGGCTGGTATCTTCAAAGATATTTCCATTACCATCTGAATATAATAAAAACGGGGATTTGCTGAGCGTTTGCATACTGCAAAAATACTTTATTAATGTTTGACGGCAAAAACAGCAAGACGCATAGTTTTGGTCTGATCTTAAGCGTATTCGCTTCTAATTGGTTATTAATGTAAACCGTTCATTTGTTCCTGGCAAAATTCATTAAACTTCTTTTCATCAATTTCAACTGCAGATTCCTTTTCAATAACAGCTTGTATCAACCTATTGTTTTTGAGGTCTATGGTAATTACATTGTCTTTAAGCATCACATTGTTTACTTCACTCCACAAATAGGTTTTGTTCGGAAAAGAAGGATATGATATTTTATCTGGCGAAAATATGATCTTGAATTGCTTGTACGTATAAAATCCGATCACAGCAAAACAAAGAATACATACAGCAAATAAAATTTTACCGAGTAATAACCAGCACAAGCTCAATATAAGAAACGAAATTTCGGGTCGAAATGCAGACAGTTTTTTGGTATATTGTTTAACCAGTAAAAAAATCAATGACAAATAACTTATCATGGTTCCCATGGTACTGATTTGTTTAATGCTGACCTCATCTTGTATCAAAATACTGCTAAAAATAAAACAGTTGATCAGCAAAATAATCAATGTAACAAACCAGTATGTTCTTGCCTTTTCATTTGGTAACAGGATGATGTA
>JAYSWW010000118.1:0-2060 GCA_043717805.1 Ferruginibacter sp. | reverse complement strand
AAAATCAAAACACTCAAAACAAGTGACCCGAATAAAAAAAGTTTCATTTCTTTTTGAATTCTGTCTCCTACAACGGTCCTGATAAGCGGTAATCCACTTTGGTGCGTTTCAATATATGTTTCAGATTGAAAACCATTTACCACATCATTGATATCTGCAACCACATTTGTTCGTGCAGGAGTGTTAAGCACATCTTTATTAATCCTAACTCCTATTAAGTATGCGGGTATTGCATCATTGCTGTATAAAAGCGACCTGTAAAATGGAAGGTTAAAAAAAACGGCAGAAGCACTGTCTAACTGGCCCTGGGAAGTAATAACATCAGGAAATATTTTTATGGCAGACAATTTTTCAGCTGCACTGTCTTTTTGTAAGCCAACGGCAGCCGGTATACTCAGCACATCTTCTACAAATTTAACCTGTTTTAATTTTTTATGTAATTGCTGGTATGCTGAAAAATTTTTTAAAACAAACAGATCTTTTGATTGTATTCCAATTACAAGCAGGTTACCATCATCGCCAAAGGTCTTTTTAAAAGAAAGGTATTCCTGGTAATGTGGATTGTCGTTTGGAATTGATTTTGTAAACTCATAACTCAGCTTAACCTTTGAAGCAAAATAACCCATGACTATTGTTGCTACTGCCAGTAAACACAATAAAACAAGCCTGTTACTGATCACCAATTTTCCTAAACGTTGCCACATACTGAATTCTTTTTGATCTTTATTGTGCAAAGAAAGATAATTTAGTTTAGAGTTTAGAAGGTTTAGCTTTGTAAAGCAACTGCAACTTTAAGAGCCCTAATCTTCTAAACCCTCTAAACTTTCTAAACCCTTTTAGAGTGACATACAAAACAAAAGGCATTGTATTGCGAAACATAAAATATGGCGAAACAAGCCTGGTTGTTACTATTTACACGGAGCTGTTTGGTGTGCAAACCTATATGGTAAATGCAATCAGGACAAACAAAACATCGGGCAACAAAGCTGCCATGTTTCAACCTGCTGCTATTCTTGAAATGGAAGTTTACCACAATGAACAAAAATCCTTACAGCGCATAAAAGAATACAATTGGTCATTTTTGTACATGCATATACTCAGCGACGTTGTTAAAAACAGCATTGCGTTATATATGATGGAGCTGTTGTATAAAACACTCAAACAACCCGAACCCAACAGCAACCTTTTTTATTTTTGTGAAGACGCCCTTTTACAATTGGATATTGCAGATAAAAACATTGCAGCAAACTTTGCTTTATTTTTTTCACTCCACCTGGCAGATTTTTTTGGATTTAAGATAAATGGCCAACATATTGAAGATATTAATACAGAAAACCTATACCTAGACCTGGTAGAGGGAGATTTTGTAAACAAACAACCCATACATCCAAATTTTATTCATGGCCAGCTCGCCATTGTTACTGCAGAATTACTCAAAGTAAGATTGCCGGCAGAACTTCAGCAAATAAAACTAAACCATCAAACAAGAAGAGAACTCTTGATTAAATTCCAGGATTATTATGCATTGCATATTGCTGATTTCGGGCAGATGAAAACTTTGCAGGTATTGCATGAAGTACTCTCTTAAGTCGTCAGGCCACTTAAGTGGCCAGACGACTATAGCAATCTTTTAGCTTTCAAAAATCCACTCTTCCCTTCCCTAATTAAAAGAACTACCCCCGGCTTTTTCCCCTTATTAAAACTTCCATACCTGTCCTCAATTCCCAGTGCTTTTGCGCCATTTTGAGTTGCCCATTGCAACAGGGTTGACAATTGCAGGCCGGGAAAATTCTGATGCAGTGCGTTCATTTCTTCTAAAATACTTAGTTGATCATTGGAGGCAAGGCTGTCTGTTCCTAAAACAATATTACAACCATGCTTCATCAATGTTGGCACATCGGGTAACTTATTGCTAATATAAAGATTTGCATTCGGACAAAGACAATAATAGGTTTGAAGATTGAAGTTTGAAGTTTGCCCGAATGACTCCCGACTCTTTCGGGGAAGTTTATTGAAATCGATATCTGCTTCTGAAGTAGAAACATTGTGTACTGAAATGA
>JAYSWW010000117.1:0-2061 GCA_043717805.1 Ferruginibacter sp. | reverse complement strand
TCGCCTCCTTTTGTGAACAAATTCCATTCAATAGCATTCCATAAACCGTTGATGCGGTTCCTCAATGCTGTTTCCTCATCGTTTTCGTTGTTAAAATATTGGCGGGCAGATAATAGCCCTGCAAATAAATAAGAAGTTTCTACCAGGTCTGCTCCATCATCTTTCGGGCTGAATGGAATTGTTTTACCGGTTGCACCATTCAACCAATGAGGAAATACGCCGTGATAACTATCCGCATGTGATAAAAAGTTAAGCAGTTTGAGCAACTGCTTTGCAGCAGTGTCCCTGCCGATCCATTTTCTTTCTGTTGCTACGATGGTTGCCATCACGCCAAAGCCGGTGCCACCGATGGTTGTTACATTGCTTCCATCAGCATACGCTTCTTCATTACTTCGCTCTCTTGCCATCCCACTTACAGGATGTGCAAAATCCCAAAAATATTTAAATGTTTGTTTTTGCACAAGATCCAGCAAAGCGCTGTCTGAAAGATTTGTTGGGTGGCTAACCGCCTTATCAATTTGTGCATTGCAACCAATGTTTAAATAACTTACCGATAATAGAAGAATGAAATATTTTTTCATAACGGCTATTTATGCATAAAGATTATTAAAGATAAGGAGCTGTAAAACCCAACCTTCTCATGCCGTTCTTAATTTCAGGACAACTGGTAAATAAGTTCCAGATAAGGCCTGTTCTGTAATTTTCTATCATTACAATGATGGGGCCCTGGTCGATCGCCAGTGTTGAGTTTGCAAACCAGGCATCCTTTAAACTAAATGCATCATAAAAACCATACTGACCCCAAAGCTTATCGCCCAGTTTATAATAAAAAAACTTTAATGCCTGCATGGATTCAACGGGTGTATATGCAAATGATGACAATGCTGCAGTTGGTGCAATTACGCCAACATCGTTATTCGGCTCACTCGCATTGTATCCATTATCGGGAATGTCGCTTGCTGTCAAACCCCAGCATAGAGAACTATAACCGAAATAATTCCGGGGATTTGCCTTGCAGTATTCGTAGTTTATTTTCGTGTGATTGGTTGTTTGTATTTGATAATTTGCATAGGCATCATTTAATCCAATGGGATTGATCCCCATGAAAGAATAATGTTCAAAAAACATTGGCCCTCCGTTGGCTGGACCTAACGGCAATTGGTAGCCGTAATAAGAAATATTGTTCCTGATACTGCCGTTGCCGGCCCATCCGTTGTCATATACAATTTTTGGAATAGAATCTGTTCTTGATGATGATGCCATAACATAGGTTATCAATGCTTCGTTCCATCCACGCACCTGTGCATTTGTTACAAATCCCAGGTTGGGGCTCCAGTGCCAGTATAAAACATTTTCATTGTTCTTCCTGAACCAGTTCCATTCCACCGCATCCCACAATTGATTTATTTTGGTACGCAGATCAATTTCTGCCGGATCTGAAGTACTGTTAAAATACTGGCGTGCAACCAACAATCCCTGCATCAGATAAGACGTTTCCACCAGGTCGGCGCCATTGTCGTTTGAACTGAAGGGAATCGTTGCTCCGGTTGCCCCGTTTATCCAATGGGCAAATGCCCCATGATATTTTGTGCAATTGTTTTTTAAAAAATTTACGACCAGTGATGTTCTTGTAAGGCCCTCTGATCTGGAAATAAAATTACGGCTAACCGCTACAGGTATTGCCATGATGCCAAATCCAGTACCTCCACTTGTTACCAGTTCGCCGGAAGTGTTTCTTTCTCTTGCCATCCCTGAAACCGGGTGGCCGAAAACCCAGAAGTATTTGAATGTTTGTTGTTGTACGAGTGTAAGCAAATCTGCTTCGGTTAACTGGGGGAATTTATCTGTTGAATCAATTTGGGTGATGATATTAAAATTCCCCTGTGCAGATAAGATCGCTTGTTGTTGTGATCTGAGGCCAGGAAGTATTGAGACAGTATATTTTGTAATAGGTGTTAATGTTGTATTGGGCTGAATAACTACCTGGCTATCGTTGTTGGAATACGAAACGGCATATGAAACGGCGCTTCCATTTGAACGATTGAAAAAAATATTATCGGC
>JAYSWW010000116.1:0-5301 GCA_043717805.1 Ferruginibacter sp. | reverse complement strand
TATTTAGCAACTTTTTTACAAAATTCTTATGCCCTTTTTCAAAATCATTGTAAAAACCCGGGTAAAATTTACAGGTAAATCCCGCATTAAAATATAATGAAATATATGAATCTGTCGGCAATATTCTTTCTGTCCAACTGCCATTCAACGGGTTACAAGTATTGGTACCTGCTGCAGGTAATGGAAGAGTTCCATTTAAATTATATTGATCTATTGCATTTTTAATATCCTGCACATTCAAGCCACGTGTTGCCTTAGCCAATTCCAAATATTCAGCTAAAGAAAAGTTTTCAGCATATTTCCTGATGATCCCCTCTCTTATTTTTAAATATGGTTCATGTGAACTTTCCCCGAATAAAATGTGATCATCCGGTGTTCCGCCTGAAAGTTCATCTCTTAGTTGAATTCTTTTTAATTGGTTTACCTTAAAATAATTGCAGGGGTTGGATGCTGTTGTAAATACAGAAACTATTTCCGGATTCATTCGTTGAATTGCTTTAAAAAATTCCTGCAGGTTGTAAATATGTTCAATTACATCGGTACCCACAATAGAAACAGGCATTTTATTTATAAAAAATAATTCCACTTCATTGATATCGCCTTTAATAAAACCATCTATTTTTATGTCCAGGTTTGCTGCAAGTTCTTCCGATGCAGTTACAAACTTTCCGTCAATATCGTTGATAAAAACTTTTCCAACACCACAGAATTTTGCATAGATGCCCAGCAACCCATTTCCAGCGCCAAAATCTATCAATGAAATATTCTCCTTGCTTATGGCAGAATGTTCAACAAGTTTATTCAAAACATCTGAATATATAGCCAGGAAATATTTTTTATGTTGTAATAAATACGAAAGGTATTTTTGGCAATACAGTTCCTGTGAAATATTCTGAGGCACTATAAATGCAAGTTTTTTTTCAAAAGCACCGGTAAATTCATTAAAATCCCTGCGTTGATCCATTTATTTTTTCTGATTGAGAGGCTAATTTAATAAAATATGCAGCAGCATCCTGAAATTATACAATATTAAACATGGTCAAAATGACAAACACATTTATACAAAAAACCTCTGTAGCTTTAAAACAAGTTTTATTGCCACGGAGGTTATAGAGAGAGAATGTTTTTACACATTGAGATGCAGAAGATTGTTACCAGTTTCCCAGCCTCAGCCCGAAATTGTAAGGCCTCATATCCAGGCTATGTTCATACATTGACCTGGGGCTATAGGATCCATATACTTTAAATGGCCCCATTCCGATCTCTGCAACATACGAGAATTTGAATCTTTCCAGGTCATAATCACCTTTGTTTTTCAGTTTGCCGCGTTCGCTGCTTACCTGTTTGTTACGCTGGCTGTACAAATAGCCTGCACTTACCCCTACACTAAAACTGAATGTTTGTTTTTTATACCTGGGAGTGGTTGAAAAATTCAACATAACCGGCACTGTTATATAATCCGCTGCCAGTTTGTTCTTCGAAAAATGAGCCACCGAATCCTTGAAAATAAAAGGGCTATTGGTTTGCAAACCGCCGCTGTAGGGTTTTACTCCTCCCTCCTTGTAACTGATCAGCGAGGAGGTTTTATACCGGTAATTATTCAATTCAACCCCAAGCCCGTATTTAAAGTTTACATTTTTCTTTATCAGGTTAATACGCTGCATGAATAACCATATATTCACATTGATGCTTTTGCCCGTTCTTAATTTAAAATCACTTTTAGAAAATTTAGGAGAGCTTTGCTTATTTACGAGGAACCCATCAGTATTTGCATTCGCATAATTTGTCTGGTCGTCATAATTTGAAAAACCGAGGTCAACAATCCACCAGTTTGTTGATATTTTTTTGGATTGTTTGCGGTCAAAATTTTCTTTTTTCATTTCCACGGTTGGCCTGCTGCTGTCACCGGGCGCTTTTCCCTTTTTGATAATGATAATATTACCAATTCTCAAAGTGTCAATTTTCTTTTCGCTTTTAGCAGTATCTGTTTGAGCAGTTGCGCTTATACAAAAGAATACTGCTGCTAATAAAATGTTTAGCTGTTTCATTTTTTCTGATTTTAATGTGATTACCTGTTTAGTGCAATTTCAAACCCGGCAACAGTTATTCCATCCCCGGTTACAATATTTGTATTTCTTTCAATGACCCTTTTTACTTTCCTGAAAAGCCCGCCAATTCTTGATCTTGATGTACCGGATACATTCATATAAGATATTTTATTATCAGCAGGATTCATTTCATTCATTGCGGTTGTTTTTGTATAACTGTCAGGTGTGGCCTGCACCGAATTATAATCAACCAAAGTAACCGAAGTAACTGAAATATGATCCTTTTTTATATTACTTGCTGTCTCAACGGGTATCTGATCAGTTTGAACAGGATCATTGCTTTTATTTAATACGGTTGCTGTAATTATTTCGTTACTTTTTTGTTTGTTAATATTTTCCAAAGATGTTTTTGTTGCAATGAATTTTTCTTTGTTTATCAATTGGGAATCATCAACTGACCCATCTTTGACGATTATTGAATTTTGATTACTAACAGTTGTTTCAGTTGTATTTTTTTGATCTTTCTCTTTTATCAATGAATTTGAAAAACCCGGATCATTTGATTTCAGAGAACTTATGTTGCGTTTATCTGAAGTGATGCTGTTGTTTATTTGCATTTCTGATGACAGGTTCTTTGTCCCGGTTGCGGTTTCTGTTCCGGGCGTTTTATTATTTTTGAACAATGCAATGCCTGTAAATAAACAGGCAATAAAAACCGCGGCAGCGGCTGCCACTTTGAGGAAACGAATTGAAATGATCCGGCCTTTTTCCCGGCGGTACAAAAGGTCTTTATTTTCAAATACCAACTCTTTTTCGGCCTGCAATTTTGTTTTCAGTAAAATGTTCCATTCTTTTTTAACAAAATCATCTGAGGCAATTGCTTTTTCCATTTCCCTTGAAGCTAAAGGATCAAGTTCATCATCCAGGTGCAATACTAAATTTTCGAGCAATGCCTCCTCTTTAGAAAAATTTTTATATAAAAGGTCTTTTGCATTGAAACTGATTTTCTCTATTGGTAAAGCAGTATCGAGCAATAATAGTAATTCTGTTGCCAGATCCGTATTTCCCTGCACAAATAATTCCACCATTTTCCTTTCAGAGGCAATTAGTTCATTGTCTGCATACAACAGAAAAAATGATTCGTAATTATGTCGGTTAATACTCATTTCGTTTAAAGGTTTAAATCGTTTAAAGGTTTAAATCGTTTAAGGTTAACTTTAAACGACTTAAACGTTAAACGTCTATATCACGTTTTCCGGCTTTACAATATAAGCCCGCAACTGAAGCCTGGCCCTGTGTAAATAAACTTTCACCTGGCTTTCGTTGAGCCCGGTTATTTGCCCGATTTCAATATAGTTGTATCCTTCATAATCTTTCAGCATCACCAGGCTTCTTTGTGTTTCACTTAATTTACCCAGTGCTTCGTCCAATATCCTCTTTGCATTTGATTGTTGCTGACCGGCGCCACGATCATTCTCACCAAAATCTTCTTTCAGGCTGATGCGTTTATTTTTGCGGATATGATCTATCATCTGGTGATAAGCCACAGTAAACAAATAGCTTTTGCATTTAACATTGTCAACCTGTTGGCGGTTCACCCACATTTTCTCAAATGCACCCTGTACCACATCCCTGGCATCTTCTTCATGACGTAGATTCTTCAGGATAAAGCGATAAACATTATCCGCATATAGATTTACACATTCATTGTATTCTCTCTCCGTCATAAATTGGTAATGGCAATTAAACCATCGGTTGGTAGTATTTAAACGCAGGTAAAACTCAAAAAGTTACAAAAAGATCAAATTATTATACATTCAGATGCAAAATACCCTGGGTGATGAAATTCCAGGGAGAAGCATTGATGTTATTCTGCAAATTCGTATGACATTTTGAAGGGCAGGAGGCCTGTTCTTTTGTGGTTATTGGGCTCTCTTTTGAATAATCAGCCGCCATAATCAGCGTGATACACATTGTTAGCAGTGCAAAAAACAACAGTATTTCTTTTTTTATCTGCATAGCGGTAGTTTTGGATTAAACGAATGTAAAAACTAAAAAGTTACATTTCCATATAAATTGTGTTAAACTTAATCAAAATTGATCCAATTCCTTTGGTAAACAATTTATAGCAAAACAAGTCATTTTCCGGTTTCTGTTGTTAGATTTGTATTGAATCACAATCAAATAGCATGAACACAACTTTTGTATCCCGCATTTCTTCAGAAATAAATGAGATCAGGGAAGCCGGTTTGTTTAAAACCGAACGCATCATCAGCAGCGAACAAGGTGCCGAGATCATTGTAAACGGGAAAACGGTTTTAAATTTCTGTGCCAACAATTACCTGGGCCTTTCATCTGACCCGAAAGTACTGGAAGCTGCAAAAAAGTATATTGATCACCGTGGTTATGGAATGAGCAGTGTGCGTTTTATCTGTGGCACACAGGACATTCACAAAGAACTTGAAAAAAAACTTTCTGATTTTTTGGGAACTGAAGATACCATTTTATATGCGGCAGCTTTTGATGCCAATGCAGGCCTGTTCGAACCATTGTTCAATGAGCAGGATGCCATTATCAGTGATGCCCTGAACCATGCATCTATCATTGATGGTGTACGTTTGTGCAAGGCTCAGCGTTTCCGTTATGAGCATAATAATATGGCCGACCTTGAAGAAAAATTAAAAGAATCAGGAGGTTTGCGCAACCGTATCATCGTAACCGATGGTTCATTCAGCATGGATGGAACGATTGCACAACTGGATAAGATCTGCGACCTGGCTAATAAATACGATGCCATTGTTATGAGTGATGAATGCCATTCTTCCGGCTTCATAGGAAAGACCGGCCGGGGTACGCATGAATACAGGAATGTGATGGGCAGGATAGATATTATTACAGGCACGTTGGGTAAAGCTCTTGGTGGCGCCAGTGGTGGATTTACATCGGGAAAAAAAGAGATCATTGAAATGTTGCGTCAGCGAAGCCGTCCCTATCTTTTCAGCAATACAGTTGCTCCCAGCATTGTAGGTGCTTCTATTGCTGTTCTGGATATGCTTAGTCATACCACTGACCTGAGAGATAAACTGGAAAGCAATACAAAATATTTTCGGACCAAGATGACTGCAGCAGGTTTTGATATCAAACCCGGCGATCATCCCATCGTTCCAATCATGTTGTACGATGCAGTAGTGGCTCAAAATTTTGCAGCTAAATTGTTGGAGGAAGGTATTTATGTGATCGGTTTCTTTTTCCC
>JAYSWW010000115.1:0-2065 GCA_043717805.1 Ferruginibacter sp. | reverse complement strand
TAGCACACAATAAAAGGCCTGTTTTTTGCTTTCTTAAATCAACCATTCATTTTACTTAATAAAACTGTTATTATACTGCAATTGTACATTGGGTTTTTATTTCTTCACTAAAACAGCATCCAATGTTAGCAGCAAAAATTACCTGTTCCACTTTTTTTATTTTTTCCGTTTTTAATTGCAATGATGCATTTTCACAGAAAAGCAGTTTGCCAAAATGGGAGGCGGGGCTCAATGCTGGAGTGTATATTTACCAGGGCGATCTGACACCACATCGTTTCGGTTCCGTTGAAACCATTCAGCCTGGTTTTGGGATTTCCGGAACTAGAATCATCAACCGTGCTTTTTCCGCAAGGTTGTTATTCAATATGGCAAGGCTCGCCGGCAATGAATCACTTTATAAATATCCTGAATGGAGGCAGCAACGTAATTTTTCATTTACATCTTCTGTAAAGGAACTAAGCCTTTCTTTGCATTGGAATATTTTTGGAACCAATTACGTAGAAGTAAAATATGAACCCTATGTTTTTGCCGGGGCTGCCGTATCCTTTGTAAATATCAACCGCAATTACAGTGCTACCAATCTTGCTTATTTTGGAGAAAATTCAGTGGTTCAAACCGGTTTGGCTGCTGACATAGTAACGCCAACGCCCAGGGTTATTCCTGAAGTACCGGTAGGAGCAGGATTGCGATATCATTTATCTGATAGGATTGTATTGAACATGGAAGGTACTTACCGGCTCATGCGTACAGATTATTTAGACGGGTTCAGTAAATCTGCAAACCCGAATTTGAAAGATCATTATTCCAGCATAACAATTGGTGCTGCTTATAAATTTGGGAATAAAGAAAAATACGGATGCCCGGTAGCTAATTAGGGGACGTCAACGATTGATTTTCGGGTAATCGCAGCAGTTAATTTTCAGAAACTTCAATGAGGTACTGAACCAATTCTATTCACTGAAGAGATTGGGAAAATCAGTTATGATACCATCAACACCCATTGAACGAAGCTTTTCTATTTCTTTTTTGTCATTCACGGTCCATGGAATTATTTTAATTTTTTGCAGATGGCATTTTTTTACAATTGATTCATTGACCAATTCATAAGCAGGGCTGTAAATGGCAGGGGTAAAACCCAGTGCATTCAATTGTTCTTCGAGGGGCCGTTTGTCAAAACCCTCAATGAGCATGGCTGTATTTATAGAAGGATAATGCTGATGCAGGTATTGCAATGTTCTGAAATCAAAAGATTGTATGGTTACATAATCTTCTATATGGTTTTCTTTGATCACTTTGATTAAACCTTCAACAAAATCTGCCGGCCCGGGGTGATAAATATTGTCAGTTGCAGCTGTGGTTTTTGTTTCAATATTATAAAAAGGAAAAGGCCTCCTCCTGGTCATCATATAATTTTTTACTGCATCAAATACATCTGAAAGCATTGGCTTTACAACTTTCATTTTTTCCTGTGTGGGAAACCGGGGGTGTGGTTTCATTCCCACATCATAACTTTTCACTTCGTCATAATTCATTTTATAGATATTGAAATTCTTTTCATCTTTTTCATCTATAAAACTTCCATCAGGCTTTGTTGTTATTTCATGATTGAAGAATGGTTCATGCGACAGAACAGCTTTCCCGTCTTTGGTAAACACTATATCCATTTCCAACGTTGTTACACCAAGGTCAATTGCATTTAACATTGCGGGGATGGTATTTTCAGGCATCAGGCCCCGGCAGCCACGATGGCCTTGTGTATCAAATTGACCCAACAAATCTTTTTTGCCTGATGAGGTATTTGCAGCTTCCTTACTTTGATCGGTCATTTTTTTGGAATTGTTGCATGCAAGTAAAATAAAAGACAACAATAGTACTTTGGAAATAATATTCATACAAAAAAATTAATGCTATAATATTGAACAAGGAACAAGGAATTTCGAATTATGAAGTGTTTACTCCGATCGGAATTCAGTATTCAGTATTCCTTGTTCAATATTCAAATGTCCTCTTCAGGGAAAAATTTATACCAATATTTCCTGGATCTTTGTGGCTTCCATATTCGCAT
>JAYSWW010000114.1:0-2065 GCA_043717805.1 Ferruginibacter sp. | reverse complement strand
GAATCTGCAGCTATATATTCAAGGATTGTTTCTTTTTCAAAAATATATTCACAGGTAAACCTGCAGGCAATTCCCTTTTTAGTTGCCGCCCTTTTTTTCATTACATCCAAAGAGATGTAGCTGGTTAATTTTTCTTCGTCTTCTATTGGATTGGTTGGTGGATGATAATCCCATTTACTTACAATTAGTTCGGTTTGTTCTATCATTTAATTAATTTTTTCAGTATGTGTTAAAAATTGGTTTCGTTGTAACGTTATTTCAACCTGTTTTATATTCCAATTAGCTATATGTAATATTTAACCCTTTCAGGGTTGATTTTTGAGCATGATTACCTGTCGATGGTTTCGCCATCGATTAATTATATTAAAGTCTTTCAGACTTTTAACAACATAGCCTTCCCTGGTTTTACTGATAAAGAAAGGTACATATATTTTACACAGTATTTAGTTTGCCGATAATTGTTTTGCATTAATTACAGTCCTTGTTTCAACCATACTTTTCATTGAATATCAACATATGATAATTATATAAACCTTTCAGTAAATCCTGTAACAGTTGTAAGAAATAATAGGATGACTTTTGTATTGGTTTTTCAATATTTCATAAAAATCTTAAAATTATTTACCATGAAAAAGATTATTTATATCCCAATGTTGATGTTTGCATTAGGCATTGTTTCGTGTAAAAAAGAAAACCCTCAAACATTTGATCCACAAGATCAATCAAATAATAATTTAACCAATAAAAAGACACTCAGTTCAATGAATGGAAAGGAAGGATATGAAATTACGTTAAACCTGATCCTGTTCCTGGAAGGTTATTATATTCGTGACAGAAAGATGCAACCCGTGCTTCAGATCCAGGGAGTAAGATCCACTCCGGACATAGAAACAGACAGTATTTTGGTAGAATTGGCGAATCCGTCAACAGGTGAAATTGTAGAAATAAGGCAAGCGGTATTGAACATCGATGGTACTGTTTCTGTTGGGTTCGATTCTCCGGCTGATTACTATTATATAGTTATCAAACACAGGAATAGCATAGAAACCTGGAGTGCACACCCTGTTTATTGTCATAGCAATACTGAATTTGACTTCTCAAAAAGTAACACCCAAGCTTATAGGGATAACCAAGTTCAGGTTGAGGATGGTGTTTGGGCTTTATACACAGGCGATATCAACCAGGATGGTGTTATGGGGGAGATTGATTTTAAGTTATTTAATGATGACAGTTTTAATGGGGTGAATGCTGTTTATGTGGCAACTGATCTGAATGGGGATGGTTATGTTGATGGGAATGACTTTCCGATATTGGATAATAATATGTACCTAAAAATTCATTCAAAAAACCCGTTTAAATAATAAATCCATTGAGCACTTCCCGGAATGATTGCATAACATAGAAATTAAAATAAATAATATGAAATGTTATGCAATGTTTAACCTGGTTTGTTATGAACAAACCAGGTTTTTTACATCCGGTTCTTCCTATAAACTTCTTTTTGGAATTTTTGAATAAAATCCACCTGGTATTGTGCATTATCTGTAACCGCATCATTGGGTATATAGGTATCTTTATATAAGTTTATATTTAAAAAATCATGAGAGCAAGGATTGGATTACATATTGTTTTAACCTTAATTATTGCGTCGTTCATTTTTCAATCATGTAACACTCCCCGTAAGAGAAGGATCCCTGAAAATTTTGAATACAACAGGGTTAAGGATTCGATCAGCATTTTCCCCGTTCCATTTGTGACGAACGCAAAATATTTAACAACAAGTACACAACATTTATTTGAAATGATCTTTTTCAGTCAATGATAAAATATTTCTTGTGATACCCCATAAGAATGTTACAAATATGTTATGCCGTTTATATTTCACTGATAATTATTTTACAAAAATCACGACCTGTGTTACAGCGATACTATACATTTAAAATCAATAAGTGGTAATTATACAACTCTTTCAGTGAATCCTGTAACAGTTGTATGAAATAATAGGATGACTTTTGTATTGGTTTTTCATAAGACCTAAAGATCATGAACTCTCAAGATCATTGGA
>JAYSWW010000113.1:0-5307 GCA_043717805.1 Ferruginibacter sp. | reverse complement strand
CACTTCGCAAATTGTTTCTGCACAGGGTCGTATCAACTGGACAGCAGACGGGCTGGCGTATACAAAATTTAAAGAAGGGAATATTGTACGAGTAGATCCTGCTACAGATGCTGAGGCCATTGTTGTGAAAAAAAGTCAGCTTACACCTCCCGGAACTTCTGCATTATCACCACAATCATTTGATTATACAATAGATTTTCGGAAAATGCTGTTGTTTACCAATACAGTAAAGGTCTGGCGATATAAAACAAAGGGCGATTATTGGGTATTGGACCTCGCTACAAACCAATTGAAACAAGTTGGCAGGGGATTGCCTGCTCAATCATTGATGTTTGCAAAATTCTCACCCGATGGAAAATATGTGGCTTATGTAAGTGAGCATAATATTTACAATGAAGACCTTTTAACCGGTCAGATCAGGAAATTAACAAATGATGGTACAAGGAAGCTTATCAACGGAACATTTGATTGGGTTTATGAAGAAGAATTCGGCTGCCGTGATGGTTTCAGGTGGAGCCCGGAAGGAAACCAGATCGCATTCTGGCAGGTGGATGCAACTAAAATACGCGACTATTATATGTTGAATACAACAGACTCAATTTATTCACAGGTGATCCCGGTAGAATATCCAAAAGTAGGCGAATCACCTTCACCCGTACGTTTAGGTGTGATCGCAATGTCGAATGGTTTTATCAGATGGATGAATGTTGAAGGTGATCCGCAACAACATTTTCTTCCACGTATGGAGTGGAGTGGAAACAATGAACTGATTGTTCAGCAACTGGATCGCAAACAACAGGAAAGCAAATTGATATATTGTAATACAACGGACGGCAGTAGCCGAACTTTTTGGGCAGAAAATGATGAATCCTGGTTTGATTTAAATACCAGCAATCCTGCAGGTTGGAACTGGATAAATAAAGGACAGGAATTCTTGTGGGTAAGTGAAAAAGATGGCTGGCGACATATCTATAAAATAAGCCGGGATGGCAAGACAGTTACTTTACTTTCAAAAGGCAATTATGATATCGATGAGATAAAAGCCATTGATGAAAAGAATAACTATATTTATTTCAGCGCATCGCCGGGGAATGCCACACAATTATATCTTTACCGGGTTAAGATAAATTCGGATAAATATTCAATCATTACAGATGTAAAACACCGTATTTCAAAAAAACCCGTAGCAGATCCTGAGTTGCTGAGTGATGCCAATTTGAAGGGCACTCATGAGTATTCAATTTCTCCAAATGGTAAAGTAGCGTCACATAGTTTCAGCAATCACAATACAGCACCGGTAAAAGAGTGGATATCGCTTCCTGGTAATAAACCGTTCAATGCAGCAAAAAGTATTGCATCCAATATTAAAACAGATGATGATGTCAATGTGGAATACATGCAAATAACAACAGATGATAATATTGTGTTGGATGCATGGATCAATAAACCGAAAAATTTTGATCCTGCAAAAAAATACCCAATTGTTTTTTATGTATATGGCGAACCTGCAGCAACTACAACTGCAGATGCTTATGGAAACCATAACAACTTTTTATACAATGGAGATATGAGTGCAGATGGTTATATCCAGGTTGGACTTGATAACCGCGGTACTCCTGCATTAAAGGGTGCAGCATGGCGTAAATCCATTTACAGGCGAATAGGTGATATCAATATCCGTGATATGGCGATGGGCGCTAAAAAAATATTGCAATATCCTTTTGTAGATAAAAGCAGGGTTGCTGTGTGGGGGTGGAGTGGTGGAGGTTCATCTACGCTTAACCTGATGTTCCTTTATCCGGACATGTTTAAAACCGGTATAGCCATCGCTGCTGTTTCAAACCAACTGAATTATGATAATATTTACCAGGAAAGGTATATGGGATTGCCACAGGAGAACAGGGATGATTTTATAAAGAATTCGCCTATTTCACGTGTACAGGGATTGAAGGGAAACCTATTGTATATTCATGGTACAGGAGATGACAATGTTCATTACAGCAATGCTGAGCAATTGCTGAATGAACTTATAAAGTATAACAAGGAATTCCAGTTCATGGCATACCCTAACCGCACACACAGCATCAGTGAAGGCGCAGGAACCAGTGAACATCTATCTGCATTGTATACAAAATTTTTAAAAGAGCATTGCCCGCCGGGTGGGAAGTAAATTGAAACGTCATTGCGAGGAATGAAGCAATCTGCCTGATAACTAATAAGATTGCTTCGTTCCTCGCAATGACGAAAAATCCCCGCAATGACGGAAATTCCTTGTAAAGGCGATAAAATTGAGTATCAATATTTGTTACCAATCCTTTATATCCTCCCATAGATCCCTCCAATCCGGATTTAATGCACTTACCAGTTTTTCTTTACTTAACCTACTACCTCCTTTTATTCTTTTTTCTTCATCAATTGCTTCTTCAATGGTCGAATAGGCTTCAAAGTAAACCAGTTTTATACAATTGTATTTAGCAGTAAAACTTTCAGGATATATTTTTTGTTTATGTTGTTGTACACGACTGTAAAGATCTGAAGTGACGCCAGTATAAAGTGCCCTGTTATTTAAACTTGTCATCATATAAACTGTACCTCCTCTTTGCACTTTAATAATATTTTAATTTAAAAACCCGTCATTGCGAGGAACGAAGCAATCTGCCTGATAAATAATAAGATTGCTTCGTTCCTCGCAATGACGTAATTCCCCGCAATAATAAAAAATGCGCCTCAAAAAGAAGCGCATTTCAGTATTAATATTTCTTTGGTTTTATTTTTTTCCTGGATATACTTCCAAAGCTTTTTCCAGGCAATCCATTGCTTTATTAATAGCATCTACATTTAAAACATATGCAAGCCTTACTTCTTTTTTTCCAAGGCCCGGTGTACTGTAAAAGCCTGTAGCGGGGGCAAGCATTACAGTAGAACCTTCATAACTGAAATCTTCCAGTAACCATTGGCAGAATTTATCACAATCATCAATGGGTAAAGATGCCATGGCATAAAATGCACCGCCCGGGTTGGGGCAAAATACGCCCGGGATATTATTCAGTCTGTTTACAATCGTATCCCTGCGGAGTTTATATTCCGCTTTGGTTGTATCAAAATAATTATCGGGCAGGTCAACAGCTGCTTCACCAAGAACCTGTGCATAGAATGGGGGGCTCAACCTGGCTTGTGCAAATTTCATAGCAGCATCCAGCACATCTTTGTTTTTTGTGATGAATGCACCAATCCGTCCTCCGCAGGCACTGTAACGTTTGCTTATGGTATCCATTAAAACAACATGTTGTTCCGCTCCCGCCAGGTGCATAGCACTTGTATGTATTCCGTCATAACAAAACTCACGGTAAGCTTCATCTGCAAAAAGATAAAGATCATGTTTCAAAACGATCTGTTTCAATGTTTCCATTTCTTCTGCGCTGTATAAATAACCGGTGGGGTTATTGGGATTGCATACAACGATCGCTTTTGTTTTTGGCGTAATGGCTTTTTCAAAATCTTCTATCGGTGGTAAAGCAAAGCCGGTTTTAATATTACTGCTGATGGGTTTTACAACTACATCTGCCTGAATGGCAAATCCATTGTAATTGGCATAAAAAGGTTCAGGGATGATCACTTCATCACCTGCATCCAGGCAAGCCATAAAACCAAAAAGGATTGCTTCACTTCCACCTGTAGTAACAATGATCTGGTCTGCTGAAATATTGATTTTATTTTTTTCATAATAGTGAACCAGTTTATTACGATAGCTTTCATTTCCGGCGCTGTGGCTGTATTCCAGTACTTTTATATTGCAATTCCTTACAGCATCAAGGATCGATGGGGGTGTTTCTATATCTGGCTGGCCAATGTTCAAATGATAAACTTTTGTACCTCTTTTTTTTGCAGCTTCCGCATAAGGAACCAACTTTCGGATGGGGGATGCGGGCATTACAATGCCACGTTTACTGATTGATAACATAAGGCAAATATAAGAAGTTTGAGGTTTGAAGTTTGTGGTTTGATACCCCAACTTCAAACCTCAAACCTCGAACCTCGAACTTTATTAATCTTCCTCATAAAACTCCACTTCATGTTGTTTTAAAAATGCTTTGATCGTATCAACATGAATACATTGACCAAGATGCAGGAAAGAATAATCAGATATTTTTTTGATTCCATTGTTTACCATGATCTCTTTATCGATCAGGTCAAAGCCCAGGTGCAGGTGTTTGGTAGAAAACTGCATACCATAAACAGTTCCCTTTTCGTCAAATAAAGGGCCACCACTTTGGCCGCGTAAACCCGGTGTGCTTAATTCGATTCCGTATAATTGATTTTGTTCTGCCAGGAACCTCGTAACCATTCCTTCTATCGGGAATTGTGGGGAATGACTGATCCCTTCTTTTGTCCATTCTATATCATCCGTTGTTGTATTAAAAGTAAAATTGTTGAATTCAGGAAATGGAAATCCAAGCCGGCAAAGGAATTTTCCCTGTTTTATTTTTGATGTATCCTTTAAAAATCTTGCACAATCCTGGTAATGCAATGTTTTATAGTCATTGAATTTAAGAATAGCCAGGTCTAATGTTGGGTGGGCATGACAGGTAAAACCACTCATGCTGTCAACACAGTCTACAAAATTATTTTTGACCTGTATCACTGCATCGGGATTGTATTTGTATTTTATTTCCAAACCCTTCAATTGCATTTTATATTTTCCGTCATTGACAATAGACTGCCGTTCTTTTTTAAAGTTGATAAAATGAGTATTTATATTCTCAGCACCAAGCAGTAATTCAACTACATGTTTGCAGGTAATGGCATACCCTTTATCATTTACAAAAAATATGGTTGCTGATCCGGGGATCAGTTGTTTGCCTCCATAAGTCCGTATGATCGAATTTACCGGCCTTGTAAATCTTGAAACCCTTTCTATTGCTGAAATGAACATGAATATTATTTTTTATTTTTTAAAGATGCTGCTGCCGGTTTATCCAAAAACCACTGCAAATTACCCTTTATCGGTTTAATGAGTTGTGCCGGTAAAGTTTTTTTTCCATAAGGGTTGGCAAATATCTTACCTACAATGGATGATTTCTCTTTGCCTGTTACTAAAAATAAGATCTGCCTGGATTGATTGATGAGGGGAATGGTAAAACTTACCCGGTACATTTTTTTTGAATCAAGGAACACATCTTTTACCAATGCTTTTTTTTCTTCCAGAATTTCATGGCCCGGGAACAAAGATGCAGTATGTCCGTCATCTCCAATTCCCAGTAAAATCAGGTCAAACTGCGGAACGGGTGTTTTAAAAAAAGTTTTGAT
>JAYSWW010000112.1:0-2069 GCA_043717805.1 Ferruginibacter sp. | reverse complement strand
GATCCTGTTGTTATGACCGGGTCTTATAACTTCAGTGCTACTCAAACAACCGGTGATTATAATAATATTGTTTTTATCCAGGACAAGCCGGTTGCCCTGGCATATTATGAAGAATTCAATAAAATGTGGGGAGGCACCGGACCGGCACCAAATCTTGCATATGCTTCGTTCGGTATTAATAAAACGCCTTCAGCACAAAATGTATTTAATGTGAATGGCAGTATGGTTGAAATATATTTCAGTCCGAAAGATGCAACCGGGCAGGGTTTAAAAGATGCGATCAATACAGTTAACTATGATTTGTTTTTTGGTATTTACACATTTACTGATAACAACATAGCAAATCTTATCAGGGATAAATACAACAGTGGGGTAGCGGTACGTGGTATCATGGATCAGTACAGCAAGAATTATACAACGAGTACGAATACACCCTATTATATACTCAGCCCCGTTTTACAGAACAATTTTATTCTATACACGACCAGCTTGTTGTATCACAATAAGATCATGCTGGTAGATGCATTGAACCCTTCATCTAACCCCCAGGTTTTTACCGGTTCATTCAACTGGTCGCTTTCAGCACAAAATTCCAATGATGAAAATGCTGTGATCATTCATGATTCTGCCATTGCCAATCAATATTACCAGTCGCTTTGCCGGAATTTCACTGATATGGGTGGGATACCCTGCAACGCTGTTCCATGCCCGGGTGAAACGACAAACCTTACGGCTAACCTTAGGGGAACAGTTTACCAATGGCAGGCAAATACCGGCAGCGGTTTTATCAACATCTCAGATAATATTGATTATACAGGCACATCTACACCTGATCTTTTCATAAACAATGCACCTTCTTCCTGGTATGGTTACCAATACAGGTGTGTAGTAAATGGTATCAATGGCGAACCAACAACGTTGAAGTTTACCTGCTACTGGAATGGTGCTGCCAATACGTCCTGGGAAGATCCTTTGAACTGGAATTGCGGGAAATTGCCGGATGCAAATACAGATGTTGTTATCAACAGCGGGATCCCGTATTACCCGGTAATAAATTCAAATGAATCCTGCAGAAGTGTTGACATCAGGGCCGGAGCAAAGATCAATGTTGCAGCCGGGTACAAACTTATAATTACGGGGAAATAAAAAAAAGATGGCTGCAGGCCTTAAAATGAAAGTTCTGATAATTTCAATTTTTTTTAAAAAGGATGTTCCAGAATGATTATACCTTGTTAAAAACTTATCAATTTCCGGTTACTTAATCCACTTAAATGATTTAAACGCTCATTCTTACGTATTTTTGCCACATAATACCCGGGGCTGACCGGTTTTGACAGCATAGCTCTTTGTAAGTGTAAGCATGTAGTGCGTTGGATAATTAGCACTTAAATCTGAATATTCAAACTTTTAAATGGCAATACTCAGTATGCCATGGCTGCCTAATTAAATTAGGTCGTCATTAGGGCCGTTGAACGGGCTTGCCTGTTGCCAGGTTCCTCCGCCGACTCAAAAAGAAAACAGGATGCTGTCCCGCAACGAAGTGAGCGGGACTTAAGAACATTCTTCTAAGGAAATGATTGGTTTGTTATGCCCCTGCCGTTTCCCGACAATCAATGCATAAATAAACATGTAGAAAGCTTATGACGAATGTGTTTGGACCAGGGTTCGATTCCCTGCAGCTCCACTTTTTTACCTTCAAAAAGTATTAAAAAGCTACAAATCAAATGATTGTAGCTTTTTTAATTTTATCCAATTCACCAAAATATTCAATTTTTTCATACTTAAAGTGAGTAATTCGGGAGTCAAAATCAGGAAATTAATAACTCCCGAATTTAGTCTGAAACCATTGATTTTACTGCATTTTGTATTGTTTTTATCAAAATATATTTGTACATTTATAGAGTATTTTTTCTTCTAAAATCAAAACTCCCGAATTATGGGTAATAGCTTCAAATTACTCTTCCATTTACTGAAACCAAAACAGTATAAAGCAGGCCCACAGCCAATTTACCTACGTATTACAATTAACGGGCAAAGGGCAGAATACTCAGTTCAAAGGGAATGTGATC
>JAYSWW010000111.1:0-13635 GCA_043717805.1 Ferruginibacter sp. | reverse complement strand
GCAAACAATGCAAAATCATATTTTACCGGGTCCTTGGCATTCATTTTTCTCAATTCTTTAGTCAGTTCAATAGCAGCAGTCCAATCGGTCGTTTTTCGGTGTAGTAAGTTGAAATGCCTGGCTGTTCTGGCTACATGTACATCCAAAGGTATGACCAATTGTGATGGGGCGATGTTTTTCCATAAACCAAAATCAACGCCATTGTTATCTTTTCTTACCATCCATCGCAGGAACATATTCAGCCTTTTGCAACTGGAATGCTTGGATGGCGAGGCAATGTGTTTCATTGTTCTATGCGGAACATCTTCGAGGGAAAAAAAATACTGGTAAAAACCATTCAAAGCATTTTCAATTGTTTCATCATTTTTATTCATCCATTTTGTGAAGGCTGTTTCCAGGGAATCATTTTTAGTGTAATGCATTTTTAAGAAAGAGATGAAATACAACAGGTCGGTGGGGTTGAAAGTACGGTGTTTAAAGGAAAGTAATTTTTTCAGGTCATTATCGGTGTGGTGGAGGCAGAAGGCAAGTGGTGCATGATCCATCAATTGCATCAGTTCTTTTGATTTATTGATGATGGTAGTGCGGTTTCCCCAGGCAAATATTGAAGCAAAAAAACCGGCGATCTCAATATCAGGTTGCCTAAGAAAACTATGTGGTATACAAATTGGGTCTGATGGAATAAACCCCGGCCTGTTATAAGCTGCTGCTTTTTCATTTAAAAATATCATCAGCTTCTTTTCTGTCATTCCAGCAATTTATTCATAATTGTAAAACCAAGTTTATCTGAAATATTATTGCTGTTAAACCTGTTTATTACAATCATCACTACCTGGTCGGTATCTTTTATGAAGGCCGAGAAGGTTGAAAAGCCATAAGTTCCTCCGTTGTGCCAGTAAATAACGGGTTTATCATGTTGCTGCAGGGTATGCCATGCCCTGCAAACTTTTATGGTATTGTTTATTGATGCAGTTTGCTTCAACAAACTTTCAATGATTGCTGCAGAAGTATTATCAAAGGGCTTACTCATACAACTAAGGTAACGGAGCATTTCAGTTGCATTGCATTTTATACCGCCGGCAGGGGCCATTACATTCATATTCCAGTAATCCGTTTTTTCGGCATCATTAAAATATCCCTGGCTTTTATTATCAGATTTCGCAATACTATTACCTGCGTCAACAATTTTAAATGGCAGGAAAATATATTCGTCAAGTAGTTCAGCATAAGACTTGCCCGAGATCCTTTCAGCCAAAACTCCTGCAAATGCCATTCCAAGGTTGGAATAAGATGATTTTTTATTTTCTGCAGGAGTTGCTTTTTTCAAATATTCAAAAAGAAGTTTTGAGTCATACATTTGATAAGGCTGCATATCACCTTCTTTTAGTATCATATTTTCTGGCAAGCGTGGCAGGCCTGAAGTGTGATTCATCAATTTCAAAAAACTGATTGTCTCCAAATTTTTATTTTGCTGAACAGAATCAGGAAGAAAAGAAAGTATGCTTATAGTATCAGAAAGCTGCTGGTCTCTTAATACTGATAAAAGTACATAGGCGGTAAACGTTTTAGTGATACTTCCAATTTCGAAAACAGTGCCGGTATCAAACTTTTTTTTGAGGTCCGGTTGTGCATAGCCTGCAGTATAAAACTCATTCTTTCCGTTTTTCCTTATGGCCACCAAAATGCCTGGGAACTTTTCTTTTTCATACAGGCTGTCTAATTTACCTTGTATAAAAAAAGCTAAATTTTCAGAGGAAACATTGTTTTGAGCGGTACAGTAAACTGATGCAAAAATAACAACTATGCCTTGCAGTAATAAAATGATTTTTCGCATTGAATTAAATTAAATTAACCAATTGCCTGCTTCAGGTCTTCAACCAGGTCTTCCGCATCTTCTATACCAACACTCAATCTGATCAATCCGTCTGACAAGCCGTTTTTTATTCTTTCTTCACGTGGAATACTTGCGTGAGTCATGCTTGCGGGGTGGTTAATGAGCGATTCTACGCCACCTAAACTTTCTGCCAGTGAAAATAATTTTGTAGAAGTTAAAACTTTTTTGGCTGCTTCCGGGCTGCTGTCTTTTAATGTAAAACTCATCATGCCGCCAAATCCCCTCATTTGTTTTTTTGCAATATCATAATTGTGATGGTCTTCAAAACCACACCAATAAACTTTTTCTATTTTGGGATGATTGCGTAGAAAATGGGCAATGATATTTCCATTTTCGCAATGTTGCTTCATGCGTACGTGCAGGGTTTTGATGCCACGTAAAACCAAAAAACAATCCATCGGACCAGGTACGGCACCGCAGCTTTTCTGTATAAAAAACAACTGATCTCTCAGTTCCTGGTCATTCATGATCAAAGCGCCCTGGATCACATCGCTGTGGCCGCCGAGGTATTTGGTAGAGGAATGCATCACGATATCAGCGCCCAGGTCCAATGGGTTTTGAAGGTAAGGAGATGCAAAAGTATTATCTACACATAATATGGCGCCTGCTTTTTTTGCTATAACTGCTATAGCAGAAATATCTGTGATGTTCATCAACGGGTTTGTAGGCGTTTCTATCCAGATCAGTTTTGTTTTAGCAGTAACAGCGGCTTGTACATTTGCAGGATCGCCGGTATTAACATAGATAAATTTTATGCCGAATTTTTCGAACACCTTGGTAAATAAACGATAGGTGCCTCCATACATATCATTGGCAGCGATCACTTCATCGCCCGGGCTTAATAATTTAATCACTGCATCTGTTGCAGCAACACCACTGCTGAAAGCCAATCCGAATTTTCCGTTTTCAATGATAGCCAATGCATTTTCCAATGCAAACCGGGTTGGATTTTGCGAACGGGCATATTCAAAACCTTTATTTACCCCCGGAGCAGACTGTACATAGGTAGATGTCTGGTAAATGGGTGTCATGATGGCTCCGGTGCTTGGATCTGGTTCTGCCCCGGCATGTATAAATTTTGTAGCCGGTTTCTTATTGGATAATATATTCTGATTGCTCATTGTATAAAAATTATTGTGGGGTAAAAATATGCAATAAAAAAATAAGGTTGTTTATTTATGAAGCATTTGTGCCACACATAAATAACGCCAGTCAAAACTGTCTGCATCATGTGCATGATGGCCTTTTATTTTTTTTGCCAGCACATGTGGTTTCAAAATATCCTCTTTAACCAGTTTGCTTTTTGCTTCATACAGGTAATCTTTTAAAAATGCATTTTCCATCCATTGTTTTTGCGGGGGTTCATAACCTACTTTATCGGTTCGCCATACAATATTATGGGGAAGTTTATCATCCATCAGTTTGCGCAAAACAGATTTCGTATAACCTTTGTTAATTTTAAAAATTGCAGGCAATGAAAAAATGAACTGTACCAATTCTTCATTTAAAAAAGGAAGCCTTACTTCCCTGCCGTGGGCCATAGCGTTCCTGTCGCTGAATCGCAGCAATTCTTCCAAACCATTTTCCATAGTATTAAAATACAGGATGTCATTCAGTTTGGTAACAACCGGTTTGTGAATACCTTCCCATTCCCTGCCTTTGATATAACTCATCAGGTGCCTGGTTATATCCGGGTTGTGAATGATCTTATTGTATTCTTTTTTTTCAAGGGCAATGGATGCATGGGAAGGAAGGAAGGCTGCCATGATATTATTTATTCCCCAGTTATAACTGATGTTGTTTTTATGCAACAGGTGTCTTTCTTTGTTTGCACCTGAAAATTTATTGCGGCTTATCATTTCCTGCAGATACCAATGTATGTATTTGTGATAACCTGCCAGTATTTCATCCGCACCCTGGCCATCAAGCAATACTTTTATGTTTTCGGTTTTAGCCAGTTCAAAAACCTTGTATTGGGCGTAAATGCTGGATGAAGGGAATGGTTCTTCCTGGTGGTAACAAATTTTTTCAAAATCTTTTATCAATCCTTCGGCTGTGGGAATGGTTGTATAACTTTCCAGTTTAAATGCAGAAGCTACCTGTTGAATATACCTTTGTTCATCTTTTTCATAACCCGGGAATATAGCCGAAAAAGTTTTTAAATTGCCCGGTTTTCCTGCTAAAAGTTTTTGAATATAATAAACTATAGAAGAACTGTCAAGGCCGCCACTGAGGCTGGCGCCCACAGAAACATCACTTCTCAGTCTCCTGCTGACAGATGATGTAAATAAAAAATCAAATGTCTCTATGGCTTCTGTTTCACTGATTTTTAATTGTGCCTGTTTATCAATATCCCAGTAATTCTGTATGATCAGGTGATCATTTTTAACTTCAAAAATGAGGTAATGAGAAGGAGGGAGGGCGAAAATATTTTTATAAAAGGTTTGGGATTTATTTGCAGGATTTTGTACATAACCAAGCGTTATATAATTCAGGATCATCTTGTTTTCCACCGTTTTTGCAATACCGGTAGCCCACAATGCTTTCATTTCGCTGGCAAATGCAAAGATTTCATCTTCATAATAATAATAGAATGGTTTTTCACCAAAACGGTCCCTTGCTGCAAACAAGGTTTGGTCTTTTTCATCCCAGATGGCAAAGGAAAACATACCGTCAAAATACTGAAGGCAACTTTCTTTGTAACAATCATATGCAGCAAGGATCACTTCCGTGTCACCTGAAGAATTGAAATGGTAGCCTGATTTTTTCAATTCCTTCTTTAATTCTATGTAATTGTAAATTTCCCCGTTATATACAATGCTGTAACGCTGCAAGTAATGCATGGGTTGTGCCGCCGCTTCTGAAAGGTCAATGATGGAAAGTCTTCGGTGGGCAAGGCCAACCTGTTTATCAGGATTTATCCAAAGGCCCTCTCCATCCGGCCCGCGATGAGCCAGTGAGCCTGCCATATTTTTTAAAACAACATGATTTAAAACGGCCTTATCAGGAGAAATGATACCTGCTATACCACACATTTTGTAAATATCCACATTCCGACATGCAAAGCCAAAATTTATTTTAAATAAGAAATGGGTAAAACAGCTTTTACTGTATCCCATGTCATGAGCAGGTCAGCACCATAAGGAGCTGTTTCAAAAACCATGGTGAAATCTTCAATGGCTGGTTCCTGTAAAACAACAGGAATTTCCGTTTTAAATACATCTTTTGTTGTATCCATATGAAGGCCCCAGGTGTATAAATTACTGTTTAAAACGATCGTCCATTTATCGGCGTAAGGAATACAATAAATGATATAACGGCCTTTGTCTATTTTATTACCTGCAATTGCTACCGGTTTAAAAAATTCTATTTCAGTTGCTTCATTTGCGCCCAGTCTCCATTCTTTACCATACTGCCGCAGGCTTTTATCAGTATTTCCAAAAATATTTCTTCCTTTTTTCTGGGGCCTGCTGTAAATAACCCTGGCGAGCAATACATCAGCAACGGATCCATTCATTTTCAGTACCGGGTAATCTTTCGGAAAATAACTCATATCCATCGGCGATTGATCATGTGTAGCATATGGATTTACAACTTCATTGTTAGAAAGACTGTCTTTCTCTGAAATTTTTTCATTTGGATGATTTAACCGCTCATTGTTACAGGATAACAACATTGCAAAACAACATTGCAGGGTTATTATAAACAATAAAAAATGTTTGAATGACCGCATATTTTTTTTCAAAGATATATCAAACGGCAATTAATAATTCCTGTAATGTATGGGCTGCATGAATTTTCAACTGAGGAAAAAATTCATTGTAGAAGGGTTGCAAAAACGGGATGTTTTTTTCAAAGAGTAGAAAGGCGGTATCAGATTCAGTAATATATTTAGCCCTCCGTGACATTCCCTCAAAACTTTTTTGAATGGCCCATTCAAATTGGTAATTGTATAGCCAGTCATGTGTTCTCATATGAGGAAACATTTGCTGAAATGCAAAAGGGCTGTTGTTTAAGTTTTCTTCAAGTATAGAATAGCTTCCGGCAGTGAATTGCTTTAAAATGCCGGATGAGGCAAATTCTTTTTTATCATTTGCAAGGAAATAATCATATACAATATCTCCGAATGCGCCGGCATACAATCCGTATGCAGGTTTAAAGATCTTCTTCATTTCCTTTGTAACAGGGTGTTCGTCTGTAAAAATATCGATGGAACGATGAAGTTTTATGCCCTTTTGTATCATGTGGGCATACTCAAACTGTTTTTTGCCTTTCACAAAATCACTGATCATATTGCCAACCAATATTTGGGGCATTTTGAATGATAAATAAGCATGAGCCAGGTAATTCATAATTAAAGGTAACAGCTATTTTTTCAGGGTATATTATGATATTTTGAAATTTTCGGCCTGGTTGTTATCCGGATTCATCCAAATAGTTATATGAAGTTGATTTAATAATTGTATACAATCCGATGAGCTTTTTTAATTATTACAAGGCATTGTCATAGCAGATCTTAAAAATTTATATGTAGTAAAATATTTTTTAGGTAAAAGCAAATGAATATACAGTTAATTATTTACTTAAAAATTGATAATCAATATTTTATAAACGAATGTCAATATTCATTATATATTGGTAACAGGATAAAATAAGTCAAGTTAAATTTGGAATTTGTAATATTAATAGTATTTTTACCACATGATATAGAAAGCAACAAGATTTTAAACTTTATTATATCTACTTACCTCTATTATCCTTACAAATACCCGGTGTTTTAAAATCTAATTAAAACATTACCTCCAACCCTATCTAAAAGCTTCCCAATATTTATTTTTTTAATTAAATAACCCTAATGATATTATTATGGTAAGCAGAATTATCTACATGCTATCTCTACTGGTATTGATTTTTTGCGGATCATGTAATACAAGCAAAAAAATTGCATATTTTGAAAATGTGAAGGATGATTCATACAAATCTACATTGGGTTTAATAGAAGCGCCTATTCAAAAGAATGATATTCTCAGTATAACAATCAGCAGCCTGAATTCAGAAGCTTCTGCCATTTTCAACCCGGGTACAAATGCCAGGAACAAAGAATCCACCACATCTACGGGGGGTAATATTCAATCAGGCGGATACCTGGTTAACAGCGATGGGAATATTCAACTCCCGATCCTTGGAAATGTGGTTGCTGCCGGGCTTACAAAAAAACAACTGAGAGAAAATATCACCAATACCATTTTGTCAAAAAAACTTCTGATTGATCCGATTGTAGATATTCGCCACCTGAATTTTGAAGTTACAGTGATTGGTGAAGTTGCTCATCCAACCGTAATAACTGTTCCCAGCGAACGGATCTCTTTGATCAAGGCATTGGGCCTTGCCGGTGATCTGACCATTTATGGTAAAAGAGAAAATGTATTGTTAATAAGGGAAGAGGACGGGAAAAAAATAACAAAGCATATTGATCTGAATGATGCTGATTTTTTGAACTCACCTTACTATTATTTACAGCCCAATGATGTGGTTTATGTTGAACCAAACAAAACAAAAGTAGCTACGGCCAGCAGATCACAGCAGGTTGTTCCTATTATTTTAAGCAGCCTTTCTATTATAGTAATTGTACTGGACAGGTTGATCAAATAAAAATTAATGTATTTAAAAAAGTATGCAAAAGAGTAATCATAAAATAGCAGAGGAACGAAAGGAAAATTTGAGCCAGTTGGTGGTTTCAAAGTTCCTTCCTTACTGGCCGTTGCTATTGTTATTGTCTGTCATTTTTTTGACAGGGGCATATTTTTATATCCGTTATTATACTACACCTGTTTATGAAGCCAAGGCAACTCTTATCATCAAAGATGAGAAAAAAGGAAACGAGGATTCTAAATTGACTGAGTCGTTGGATATGATCTCTTCCAAAAAGATCGTTGAAAACGAAATTGAAGTAATACACTCACGCCGGTTAATGGATAATGTGGTTAATGAAAACTTTTTGTATGCGCCTATTTTTGAAAAAGGTAAAGTAAAAGTATTGTCAGCGTACACACTTTCACCGGTTAGGATTGCTGTAAGAAACACAGATTCATTGAAACAGTTCGGCAGAATTGATTTCTCGTATGATGAAAATAAAAAGGCTGTTATATTGAGCAGGAAATATTTATGTCCGTTGAATGAGTTTGTAAATACTCCTTATGGTGTATTAAAATTTGTACCCAATAAATATTACCAGCCAGGGACCAGTTCAACTGATAAACAACTGTATTTTTCACTTGTATATCCGAAAACAGTTTCTTCGGGACTTTTATCAGGTCTTTCTGTTGGAGCTTCCAGTAAAATGTCTACTGTTGTGAACCTCAGTTTTAAAGATGAAGTTCCGGAGCGTGCCGAAGATATTTTAAACGGATTGATAAAGTCTTATGAGCAATCTGCAATCATGGATAAAAATTCATTGGCCCGTAATACATTGAATTTTGTTGAAGAAAGGTTGAACCTGGTTGCAGCAGACCTTGCTAAAATTGAACAAAAAGTACAACAATATAAATCAGGCAGCAGTGCGGTAGATATCAGCAGGCAGGGACAACTTTACCTTGAAAATGTGAGTAACAATGACCAGAAACTCAGTGATGTGAATATGCAGATTTCTGTTTTGAACGAGGTAGAAAAATTTGTAACAAACAAAGATAACAGTGGAGGGTTGGTTCCTTCAACATTGGGCGTAAGCGACCCAATGCTGTCAAACTTACTGGACAAATTATATAATTCGGAACTGGAGCACGAAAAGCTTAGGAAAACCGTAGGGGAAAACAACCCAACCCTGGTTACAGTAACAGATCAGATCAATAAAATAAGGCCGAATATCCTTGAAAATATTCAAAGCCAGCGACAAAGCCTGATGGCAGCTAAACAAAATTTGAGTTCTACAAACAGCAGTTACAATTCAATGTTGCAGGCTGTTCCTCAGAAAGAACGTCAATTGCTCGATATCAGCAGGGAACAAAATATTAAAAACAATATTTACTCTTTCCTGCTTCAAAAGAAAGAGGAAAGTGCGCTGGCTTATGCTTCTGCAGTATCAAACAGCCGCGTAGTTGATGAAGCTCAGGCAAGCAGGGCGCCTGTTGCGCCTAACAAAAAAATGTTCTATATGATCGCACTTGTTGCCGCAACAGGTTTGTGGATCGGGGTCATAACATTGAAAGAATCATTAACCGGTAAGATCCTTTACAGGCGTGAAATAGAAGCATTAACTACCATTCCAATCATCGGAGAAGTAGCTTTTGATAAAACAAAAAGATCAATCGTAGTTGAATCGGGAAAAAGGAGTTCTATTGCAGAAGAGTTCAGGAAATTGCGGACTTCTTTGTCATTTTTGGGAATTGATTCCAATCATAAAAAAATACTTGTCACATCCAGTATTTCGGGAGAAGGAAAAAGTTTTGTAGCTGCAAATCTTGCCGTTAGTATTGCGCTAACCGGTAAAAAAGTTGTACTCGTTGATCTTGACCTGAATGTTCCTACACTTTCTAAAGTGTTGAATGTTGTTCAGGAAACCGGGATGACGGATTTTTTAACAGGAAAAAAATATCCTGAAGAAATAATAAAGCCGGTGGAAGCGCATGAAAACCTGTTCTTTATTTCAGCAGGCAGCCTTCATGAGAATCCATCTGAATTGTTGTTAAATGGTAAAGTAACTGAGATCATTGATTATCTCGACAATAGTTTTGATACGATAATTATAGATACTTCACCGATCGTATTGATCACAGACGCCTATATTTTATCAGATATGTGCAATGCAACTTTATATGTAATCAGGCATAATTACACACCTAAATCATTGGTTAAAAGAATTGATGAGAATAATGAGATAAATCCCATTCACAATCCGGCCATTGTATTCAATGGTGTAAAAGAAAGGGGCGTTATCAAGAGCAAATATGGTTATGGCTACAATTATGTTTACGGAACTTACGGAAGCAAGGAAAGTAGCTCAAACAGTAAAAAAAAAATAAAATCTTAACATTCCAATCCCATGAAAAAATATGATTACCTCAAAACAAATATATGTGACTGAGAGAGGCGAAGCCTTTACGTTCACAATATTTCCATCCTTGATTAACTGCACATTTCAAATTTTTTAAAAAAATGATTATGCAGAAAAATTGGTACGCTGTTTACACAAAACCGCAATGCGAAAAAAAAGTCGCAGCTTCGTTTGCTAAAAAGAAAATTGAGAATTTTTGCCCTTTAAGTTGTGTTGAAACACAAAATTTCAGGAAGCATAAACTGATTTTCGAACCATTGTTTAAGTCTTATGTATTTGTTTACATTAATGAAACAGAAACAGAACTTATTAAAAATACAGATGGAGTAGTAAACCTGCTGTACTGGCTTGGCAAGCCCGCTATTATTAAAGACGACGAAATTGCCGCTATCAGGGAATTTACAAATGACCACCGTAATATCAAACTTGAAAGAACAACGGTAAATATCAACGATGTGGCACAGAATATCAATTCTTCATCATACGCCATTGAAGGCAAACTTGTAACTGTAAAAAATAAAACAATAAAGATCAACCTTCCATCTTTGGGTTATACAATGATTGCAAAAATGGAAGACGAAAGCATTTTTGGCAGAAATGAGCCTATATTGCAGAATAAATCTTTTTTACATTCATGATGAGCCCAACAGATAAAATCTTCATAGCCGGACACAACGGCTTGGTAGGTTCTGCGATATTAAGGGTATTAAAATCAAAAGGCTTTACAAATCTTGTTTACCGCAGGTCTAAAGAACTTGATCTTCGTGATCAAACAGCGGTTGAAGATTTTTTTAAACTTGAAAAACCAAAGTTTGTTTTTCTTGCTGCCGCCAAGGTTGGTGGTATTGTTGCAAACAATACATACCGGGCCGATTTTTTGTACGACAACCTGATGATCGTTGCAAATGTTGTTCATGCCGCTTTTAACAATAAAGTGAGTAAACTGCTTTTTCTTGGCAGTTCTTGTATTTACCCAAAACTGGCTCCGCAACCTATTAAAGAAGAATACCTCCTGACCGGATCTTTGGAACATACAAATGAACCATATGCCATCGCAAAAATAGCGGGTATCAAACTCTGCGAAAGTTTCAGGGAACAGTATGGGGCCAATTATATCAGTGTAATGCCAACCAACCTTTATGGTATCAATGATAATTACCATCCGCAAAACAGTCATGTAATGCCCGCACTTATCCGCAGGTTTCATGAAGCAAAAGAGAATGGAATAAGTGAAGTAGAAATATGGGGTTCAGGCACACCAAAAAGAGAATTTTTATTTGGAGATGACCTGGCTGAAGCTTGTCTGTTTTTAATGGAGCATTATGATGAAAAAGAGATCATCAATATTGGATGTGGTGAAGATATTAGTATAAAAGAATTGGCCGGGTTGGTGAAGGATATTGTTGGATATACCGGCAAGCTGGTATTTGATACTACAAAACCGGATGGAACTCCCCGGAAGTTACTGGATGTAAGTAAAATTCATTCACTGGGCTGGCATCATAAAACATCACTTACAGATGGTATGAAAATAGCATACCAGGATTTTTTAGCAAAAGAAAAACAACATCAGTTTATATCATAAAGGATTATTCCTGATTCTATAATTTAATTATGAAGACCGCATTAATAACTGGTATTACCGGGCAGGATGGAGCCTATCTTGCTGAATTACTATTAGAGAAGGGTTATATAGTCCATGGGATTAAAAGACGGTCATCCCTGATCAATACAGATCGGATCGATCATTTATACAAAGACCTTCATGAAAAAAATATCCGGTTTGTACTTCATTATGGAGACATGACCGATAGTACAAACCTGATTCGGATTGTTCAGGAAACCCAACCGGATGAAATTTATAACCTGGCAGCTATGAGCCATGTTAAAGTTAGTTTTGATACACCTGAATATACAGCAGACGCTGACGGGTTAGGAACCCTGAGACTGTTGGAAGCGGTAAGAATTTTAAAGCTGGAGAAAAAAACCCGCATTTACCAGGCATCCACATCTGAATTATATGGATTGGTACAAGAGGTACCACAAAAAGAAACAACCCCGTTTTATCCAAGAAGTCCTTATGCCGTTGCAAAATTATATGCATTCTGGATCAGTGTTAATTACCGCGAAGCATATAATATGTTTGTTTGCAACGGCATTCTTTTCAATCATGAAAGCCCTTTACGGGGAGAAACTTTTGTAACCCGAAAAATAACAAGAGCTGTGGCAGCCATTGCCAATGGCACACAGGATACCTTGTACATTGGAAACCTGAATGCAGAACGTGATTGGGGCCATGCCAAAGATTATGTAGACGCAATGTGGCGCATATTACAGCAGGACGAACCCGAAGATTTTGTAATTGCAACCGGCATTACAACCATGGTTAGGGAATTTGTAAAAATGGCATTTGCAGAAATTGGAGTAGAACTTTCTTTTTCGGGTGAAGCGGAAGGAGAAAAGGGAATAGTGGCAGCTTGTAAGAATCCTTCCTATCAATTACCAGTAGGGAAAGTAGTTGTTGCTGTTGATCCGGCTTACTTTCGGCCGACGGAAGTGGATCTGCTGATAGGGGATGCAAGCAAAGCAAAAAATAAACTGGGTTGGGAACCAAAATACAGCCTGGCGGAATTGGTAACTGAGATGGTTCAAAGCGATTTGAAAAACTTCAAAAAGGATCATTAAAAAACGAATTGTTTTGTTAGTTACAGGGATATAAATCACAAAGCCAATAGCCTTTATTAAAGCCTTATTTTCAAATCTTGAAAAACAGTACTTACCAATTTAAAATGGCGAATGAAGGAAAAGATTTTATCGGCTTTTACATCACTTAATACTATAATTAATAAAGGCCATCAGCGCAGCGTTAAGGCAAAAAAAAATATTCTTGCTTCCTTTATCATCAGAGGATGCAACATTGCTATAAGCCTTGTATTGGTTCCACTAACCATACATTATGTAAATCCCACGCAATACGGAGTATGGCTTACATTAAGTTCAATAATCGGATGGTTTACGTTCTTTGATATTGGATTTGGAAATGGCTTACGCAACAAGTTTGCAGAAGCGATTGCAAAAGGAGATCACGAACTTGCACGTATATATTTAAGCACAACTTATGCTATTCTCAGCATGATCATTGCTTTTGTATTGATCGTGTTTTTTTGCGTGAACCCCTTTCTTAACTGGGCAGTGATACTCAATGCACCTCCTGGTATGGCAGGTGAGCTAAGCACATTAGCATTGTTGGTTTTTGTTTTCTTTTGTTTACAATTTGTACTGCAACTGATAACCACCATTATTACAGCAAACCAACAACCTGCAAAAGCTTCCTTTTTCAATTTCCTGGGAAGCCTTTTTTCATTAACCATAATTTATATTCTTACAAAAACAACTACCGGCAGCCTTGTTTATTTAGGTCTTGCTTTGGGGGTTACACCGGTATTAATTCTCAGTGCCTCCAGTCTCTGGTTTTACAACAATGATTACAAACTGTATGCACCTTCTCTTAAATATGTAAAGTTTAATTATGCCAGAAACCTGATGAGTCTGGGTTTAAAATTTTTTATCATACAGATCGCAGCAATTATATTTTATGAAACAAGCAACCTGATTATCGCCCAACTATTTGGCCCGGCCCAGGTGACGTCTTATAATATTGCCTATAAATATTTTGGCATCATTCCAATGG
>JAYSWW010000012.1:0-2434 GCA_043717805.1 Ferruginibacter sp. | reverse complement strand
GTTGAAGTGAAGTTTTTAAAATGCTGAGTGTCTTTAATCCTAAAAAATCCATTTTGATAACACCAGCTTCTTCAATTGAACCGCCTTCAATCTGTGTTAACCAGAGTTCAGATTCTTTGGAAGTGGCAACCGGTAACAAGTCTGTAAGGTCCCTCGGGGCAATGATGATTGCAGAAGCATGGATGCCGGTATTTCTTACCGAACCTTCCAGAATTTCAGCTTCGTGTAAAATTTTACTGTTGAGGTCGGTTCCTGCATAAAGCTCCCGCAATTTTTTTACATTTTCAATATCCTCGCCTTGCAATTGTTCCTTTTCTTCCAAAGATTTATCACCCTGTCCGAATGGATCACCCGGTCGGGCGTTCTTTGCATCTTTTATGGTAAAGGGTGCATGTAACAACCGCTTCAAATTAATACCCGGTCTTTCAGGAACCAATTTTGAAATGGCCCTGCTTTCGGCAATGGGCAGGTCCATTACCCTGGCCACATCGGCAATGCTTGATTTTGCCGCCATTGTGCCATAAGTGATGATCTGTGCAACCTGGTTCTTGCCGTATTTCTGTACAACATAATTCAACACTTTCTGACGGCCTTCGTCATCGAAGTCCGTATCAATATCCGGCATGGATTTTCGTTCGGGATTCAGGAATCTTTCAAACAGTAAATTATATTTTATGGGGTCTATGTTGGTTATGCCAATACAATAGGCAACAGCGCTTCCTGCTGCAGATCCACGCCCGGGGCCAATGAACACACCCATATCCCGCCCGGCTTTTATAAAGTCACTTACAATTAAGAAATAACCGGCAAAGCCCATTTTTTTAATTATTCCTAATTCAAAACGCAGTCTTTCTTCTGCATCAGGGCTGAGTATTTTATAACGTTCTTTTGCACCCGTCCAGGTTAAATGTTCGAGGTAATCATCCTGTGTCTTGAAATTGGCTGGCACTTCAAAAAATGGCAACAGTATTTCTCTTTTAAGATCCAGCAGGTCTATCTTTTCAACGATCTCATTGGTATTGTCAATGGCCGCCGGAATGTCTTCAAACAATTTCGACATTTCCTCCGTTGTTTTTAAAAAGAACTGGTCGTTGGGAAATGCAAATCGTTTGTTTTTGGTCATTACATCATCATCAGAGAATTCACGCAGGGCAGGAGTGCTCTGCTTTTCACCTGTATTGATGCAGAGTAAAATATCGTGGGCATTAAAATCTTTCTGGTCTACATAATGGCTGTCGTTGCTTGCAATGACCTTAACCTGGTACTTTTTGGCAAATTTTAATAGTACTTCATTTACTTTTTCCTGTTCGGGTAACCCATGACGTTGTAATTCAACATAATAATCTTCCTGGAAAATATTCAGCCACCATTTGAATTCATTTTCTCCTGCTGCTTCTCCCTTTTTTAATATGGTTTGGGGAACCAATGCCCCCAGGCAACAGGTGGTTGCAATCAGCCCCTTGTGGTACTTATGAATCAGTTCCTTATCAATGCGGGGATACTTGCTGTACATGCCTTCAATATATCCGAGTGAGGTCAGCTTTACAAGATTCTTATAACCTTCTTCGTTCTTTGCCAGTAAGATCTGGTGGTGCCGGGGATCTTTTTCATCCTTGCTGAAATTTTTACGCGTACGGTCCTGGGTGATGTAAAACTCACAACCAACAACAGGTTTAACTTTTGGTTTTCCGTTTGCATCCAGGTTATTGTAAGCTTCCTTTACAAATTCAAAGGCGCCAAACATATTTCCATGATCGCTGATGGCAAGTGCAGGCATTCCGTCGGCAATGGCTTTTTTATAAAGGTTTTTGATGGATGCTGCCCCATCAAGCAATGAATACTGGGTGTGGACGTGCAGGTGTGAAAATTTCATGGATCTGGCCGCTGATTTATATAATAAGTTGTAATTAAGCAGGAAAAAAGCAAGTTATTTAATAATTAAAATGACGATTTGCCTGCTGTTCTGCAAATATCGTTTTTAATAAACTGTCTTTTTTGATCCTTTTTCCACATAACGTATTAATTATGCTAAACTTTCCTGAAATCTGTAAATGGATAATTCGCTAGGGCAATATCTTATAAAATATTTTCGTTATTAATTGAAAATGAACCTATTATGTTAAAATATTTGAAATGGGTTGCATTTTTGGCGTTTAGACATTACCTTTGCGCCACAATATTCAGAAAAACCGATTTATTAATTTGTTTGTAGGACAAGGCCCAAAGAAAGGATTTAATCAGCACAAAGTCAACGAATTACAGAAGACCAAATACCACAAGACTCAGTCGTACATACGTGTAAACCAAACATTTTACGTATGAAAAACTTTTTTTTCATTTTTTTAGTAAGTTTTATTCTTTCCGGAATTTCTATATCTGCCACGGCGCAGAAACACATCAATTCAGCAAATTATACCGACGGTAGCTTAAAAGG
>JAYSWW010000110.1:0-2072 GCA_043717805.1 Ferruginibacter sp. | reverse complement strand
CTGCAGTTCTCATTCAGAAATATATCATCTGTTGTTACACCAAAGGGAATCGTATCCATCCTTACATATTTCGAAAAGGCGCCTTCTACCGATTTATCGAGACTTTTAAAGACAAATTCTGAACAATACATCACATCATCGCTCTGGTAATTAAAGAAAAGATCAAATTTTAAACCTGCATGGTAATAATTCTGCACAACAGACTTTAGTTTTACTTCCTGGTCTTTTTTAAGATGGTAACGATATATACCAAATGCATTGTTCTCAAACGGGGTGCAAAAACTATCAATGGGGTCCCGTCTTAATTTTTGGCCGGGATTATAAATGCCACCGATGGCATGATATACAAATACAGAATCGTTTTCTATAAATAATAATCCGCAATGCGAAAAGGATGTGTCTCTCCGGTTCATGCTTCTCGCTGCCTGGCTTACTTCATCATTGCCATTGCGGAAAATAACATCTCCGTTTTGAATAAGGATCTTTGCACTGTCAATCATCCGGAAATCTTCTGCCAATGATTCAGCAGAAACGATGTTTGATTTTTTTTCTCTGTGCTGATCACAGGAGATAAAAAAAAACAGGAACAAAAAGATGAAACGGTATCTCTTCATTCCTGCAAAGTAATAAATCTTTATCTGTGGGATTATTCCGGGCTGTCTTTCTTTTTAGTGATGATGGGTGATTTCCTGTCCACATAATCCTGCGGATTTTCTTTCTCATGTTCTTTATTATATGCCCGGAGGATTTGTTTGACGAGTTTGTGCCTCACCACATCATCTTCATCCAGTTCGATATGAGCAATGCCGTCGATATTTTGCAGAATGCGGACAGCAGTCACCAAACCGCTGCGCTGGTGCCTTGGAAGATCCACCTGGGTAATATCACCGGTGATGATGGCTTTGGCATTGGCGCCGATCCGGGTCAGAAACATTTTTATCTGCAGGTCGGTGGCATTCTGTGCTTCATCAAGTATGATGAAAGCATTGTCCAATGTTCGTCCACGCATATAAGCAAGGGGTGCAATTTCAATGGTTCTTGTGGTCATATAATAACCCAGCTTATCGGCAGGTATCATATCATCCAGTGCATCATATAAAGGACGCAGGTAAGGATCAATTTTTTCTTTCAGATCACCGGGAAGAAAACCAAGATTTTCTCCGGCTTCCACTGCCGGACGGGTAAGAATGATCTTCTTTACCTGTTTGTTTTTTAATGCCCTTACTGCTAAAGCAACTGCAGTGTAAGTTTTACCGGTACCTGCGGGGCCAATGGCAAACACGATATCATTTTTTTCAGCTTCTGTTACCAGTTTCTTCTGGTTGGCTGTTCTGGCCCTTACTGATTTTCCATTGGGGCCAAACACCAGCACTTCATTGGGGTTTCTTTCAATAAAATGATCAACGGTTTCGGCATCATCGCCGCCAAGCACCTGCTCAAAATAATTTTCACTCATGTGGCCGTTCCTTTCCAGGTAGGATACTATGAGTTCAATTTTTTCCTTAGCATTTTCTATCTGTTCCCTGGCTCCACTCAGTTTCAGCTGTGTGCCACGGGAGAGAATTTTTAAAAGCGGGAATTTCTTTTTGAGGATGTCTAATTTGCCGTTGTTTACTCCGAAAAACTCAATAGGGTTTACGGTTTCGAGGTTGATGATTGTGTCTGTCAAATTTCATCGGTTTATGTTTCAAATAAGCCGGTGAAGAGTGGTACCGGATTTACTGATGTCTTCTGACCATTTTCAGAAGCAAGTCTGCCGCTGGCAGGATTACCCTTCATTTTCAAATATAACCTGTGACAGTTATAATATCCTAAAGTTACTTATTCACAGTTGTGGATACAAACTTTGGTATGAAATTTTTTTACGGATTTAGTTAAAGTGATTTCAAAAAATTATTTTGTAAGATTTCGAATTATTTACAAGATATGCCATAACTTGGTACTTCACCAAAACCTAAATGCCATGCCAGTAATTGCCATCATTATCATCTTAGCATTAGTTGTATTTCTTATTGCAGCAATGTGGAAAGTGTTTGAGAAGGCCGGTCAGCCAGGCTGGGCCGCCATCATTC
>JAYSWW010000109.1:0-2076 GCA_043717805.1 Ferruginibacter sp. | reverse complement strand
TTCAATACAACGGTGCACCCCTTTACATCCAGGGGACAGTATTGCAACGAAAAGATGCTGTCTGGAGCCGTTTCTATTCCAGTGTTGCCTTTATTTGTGAAGGAAATTTTTCTGTCAGGAATATTTGTTTCAGCAATTTTCGCCCCTATCTTTTTTTACCTGCATCTAAAAAAAATATTAAAAACAGGAAAACACGGGATCACTTCTTAATAGAACATTGCAGGTTTGAACAAACTGCCAGGGTATTGGCAACAAGTTCGTATGGAGGTATTTCAGATTCTCCCAATTGGTATAAAGCCAGTTCCCTGTATCCTATAACCCAGGAACCTTGTTTCAAATATTTTACGATCAAAAGCAGTGAATTCAGTTATATACACGAAACGATCGTTTGGGGTGCCCCTCCTGCAATGTTTTACAATGTGAATCACAATAACATTCATGATTGTTATACAATTCTCAATTGTTTTTATTTATTTCCACCTTACAACAGGAATATGCCAATAAATAATAAAAATCGTTTTTCCATTTATAAAAATAGTTTTTTACGGATCAGGGCACTGAATCCCGGTTCGGAGAATTCGGTACAATTGATCCGTACATTGAATAAAGGAACGATCGCTGATAATATTTTTGTCGATTGCACAGGAATACATTTATACCTGAATGCTGCTACTGTGGTCAGGAATAATGTCATTAAAACTTTTATGGTTGCTGTTCCATCGAAACAAACCCGTCCTCCGCTGGTATTGGTAAAGATCGCAAAGAATGAAATGATCAGTTTTGACGGAAATAAATTTTCGATGGGTATGATGGGAAACCTGGTTGCAAATGAATCGCAGGCATCATTCACATTTACAAACAACAAATTGACTGGAGCCGCCGTGCGATATATTACTTCCTTAACAAAACTGGACCAGAAATTAGATGTATACCGTACTTACACAATTTTAGATACCGTTGTTTTTTTTAAACTGGCTGGAATTGATAATTATGACCCAGCAATTCGCTTATCCAATACCGTTTATTTCAACAAAAGAATTTCACGCTGGGAAGCTTTATCAGTCCTGCCACAAATGTTCCTGTACAGCGAAGTGGATCCATTTAATCAAAACAAACAAACTGTTGTTTTTATCAACAATGAAATTGAAGCGGGTTATTTGACCAGGATACAAAAAAAAGTATTTACAAAATTCGGCGCTGTAACTTTTAAATATAACCTGGTACAATATTGTACGGGATTACTTGCTGCCAACGACAGCACCGTTATTGAATCGTTTAACTTTGCCGGGAATACCGTCAAGAACGGCACTTTGCAAATGACAAGCCTCGGCGAAGTATCCAATTCTGTAAGTTCCTTAAATATATCAGGAAATAAATTTTATGTTGATTTCACCGGAGCTTTTTCCTTCGCAGCTTCCCGGATGCTCATATTGCAGGATAATATATTTATTAGAAATGATGCCTTTAATTTTAACAATGCTGCTGCTTATTCGTTGTTAGGCTTATCTGCTTTGCCTGCACCTGCCTATTCCATCACAATAAAAGGACATAAAGAACAGCAGTTGATCATAAGTGGAAACAGGTTCATTGCAGAAATGACAAGAGGTGGTATCGTCCAGGTTGCCGATCCCGATAAAGTTACTATTACAAAAAATTCATTTGATCTTCATATACCATCCTGGCAGGCGCCAACTGTTACTGCCAGGAATGCCATTTATTTTAATACAGCCAGGCCTGTTTCAATAATTAATATTTATGGAAATAAGTATTTCCCTGAAGCGGGAAAACAAAACTACCTGGTTGGTTTTGATAACAGGCCATCAACCATTTTGAATTTTATCAATGAAGCAAACGTCGTTGTGGAAAATGATGATGCTGTTATTAAAACTGTTTCAGCAACCAATAAAACTTTCACGAATTATACAAACCGGAAAAACAGGTTTAAAGATAAAGAGACTATTTTATCTGTTACTAACAGGAATGATAAACTGTAGTATAATAATATTATTTTCCGGGCATTGATGGCCTTACTTCAATTTTACTGGCCAATGTCCTGGGATTCATTTGCAGTATGTC
>JAYSWW010000108.1:0-2077 GCA_043717805.1 Ferruginibacter sp. | reverse complement strand
GTCTGGGTTCATTGTGGGCAGAAGCCCAGGTGTATGCATCTGAACTTTCGGGAATAGATATGACCGGGTTGGCTGTTGTACAAATTCCGGATCTGCCGGGTAAAGAATGGATTGGAAAAATTGAATTTGCCAATCCTGAAATTGCTGCAGACAGCAGGTTGAATCTCATCCGTGTTACGGTACCCAATGAAAATGGCCAGTTGAAGCCGGGCATGCCGGCCTATGTAACCATAAAAAACAATAATGTAAAAGCATTAACGCTTCCTGCTGATGCGGTGTTGCGTAACGGTAAAATGAATGTGATCTGGCTGCATACCGGTAAAAATATTTTTAAAATGAAAATGTTGGAAACCGGTTTGGAGAGTGGTGACCGGATTGAAATAAGATCCGGCATACAAAATGGCGATGTGGTGGTAATGCGGGGTGCTTATCTTTTACAAAGTGAATATGTGTTTAAAAAAGGAGGCAATGCCATGGGTGGAATGGATATGAGTGGACATTGATATCAAATATATGCTGGATAAAATAAAAAAAATACTAATCAGGATCTTTAAAGCAATTTTTATCCGTAAGAAAGATTGTTGTAAATGATTTAAGAAAATCAGAACAAGTTGCATGGGAATGTGTGAATGTTACAACTTATCTGTAATGTTATGTAATTCATACGATCTTAATTGGCTCACCTTTGTTATGTGAAATCTCATTCACAGTTAAACTAAAAAAAATTATGAAAGTATTATTAAATATCGCTTTAGCGATTGCTGTAATTACGTCAATTGCATCGTGCCAATCCGGTACAGATGTAAACCAAACACTATCCAAACCCGAAACAAGAATGGAAATGATGAACAAAATTGCTGACGACAGTACGATGGCGAAAGAAATGATGGGGGCTATGATGAACAGCCAAAACGGTAAAATGATGATGCAGCAACACCAGGCAATGATGATGGGAGATAATAGTTCGATGATGAATATGATGAAAGACAATCCGGCTATGATGCACAATATGATGATGAATATGATGGAAACATGTAAAACTGATACCGCTATGATGTCGGGTATGTGTAAAAAAATGATGGAAAACCATGAGATGATGAATATGATGCAAAAGATGAAGGGAGAAAAAATGGATATGAATAAGATGGAGGGTATGGATAATAAAATGAAACATTAATTTAAAAACTTTAAAAGCTAAAACTATGATGGACAATCACGGAGGTTACTATTACTGGGGAATGCATATGGGTTGGTGGGTTTTGATACTTGTTATATCAATAGTGATAATTGGATACTTTTTCAATTCCAGGAGAAGTAAATGAATTTTTTATTTTCTGTCTGAAAAAAGATTCAATTGAAATCCTGATCTCTATTCTTAATAAAAACACTGGCTAATGAAAAAGACATATGAATTAACAGGCATGAGCTGTGGCGGCTGTGTGAACACAGTAAAGCAAGCCTTGCTTAACTTCCCCGGTATTGCAGAAGCTGAAGTTCAATTGAATCCCCAAAGAGCAGTTCTTACCATGAACAAGCATGTAGATTCAGCCGAATTGCAGTCTCAACTTAGCAAAGCAGGGCATTATACGATTAGAGAAACCATTTAAAAATAAATTATGAAAAAAAATACAAGCTCATCATGCAGATTCTTAATTTTTTCACTGTGTTTATTTATTAATTTTTGTTTTGCTGTTATTTATCCTGCTTATAGCCAGCAAATGAAAGAGATGAAGATGGATACGACAACTGTTAAAAAGAAAGAAATGAAAGACATGCAGGAGCAAATGATGATGCCAATGCCTTTCTTTACGCATATGGCGATGCCTTTACCGGTGCGAAGTTTTAACCTGCGGGCAGCCATTTTGCCAACACAGTTTGATGGGAAAACCAATACTGAATTTAATGTTCAGTTTACTACCGGACTTTCAAAAACGGTTGGACTTTTTGTTGGTGCTGAAGGTGCATTTGATGGCCCTACTTTAGAAGCCATGTTCCAGTTTTTGGTTTGGAAAAGCAAGAACGGGATGAATTCTTTTTCCCCCATCATTGAATTTGAATTTCCATTGGCAAAAGACGC
>JAYSWW010000107.1:0-5334 GCA_043717805.1 Ferruginibacter sp. | reverse complement strand
GAAGATCGAGGTTTGAGGTTCGAACTATGAACTTCAAACCTCAAACTTCAAACTTACAGAGTTCTCTTTACTTCTGTTTCTTCAAAAGCTTCCACAATATCCCCTACTTTAATATCATTGTAATTCTTAATAACCAATCCGCATTCCATATTAGCAGAAACATCTTTGGCATCATCACGATAACGCTTAAGGCTTGCCAATTCGCCGGTAAATATTACAATACCGTCTCTTACCAACCTAATCCTGTTATTGCGGGCTATTTTCCCATCCAGCACAAAACAACCTGCAACCGTAGCTTTATCGAAACGATATGTTTCCCTTATTTCAACATTTGCAAGGATCTTGTCTTCAACGCCCGGTTCAAGCATACCTTCCATAGCGCTCTTGATCTCTTCAATAGCGTTGTATATAATAGAATACAGTTTAATTTCTATCGATTCGCTTTCTGCCAGCCTGTTTGCCTGCATAGACGGACGAACATTGAAACCAATGATGATTGCATCCGATGCATTTGCAAGGGTAACATCACTTTCTGTAATGGCACCTACTGCTTTGTGAATCACTTTTATAACGATCTCTTCTGTACTTAATTTCTGCAATGAATCACTCAATGCTTCCACTGATCCGTCCACATCACCCTTGATGATTACATTCAGTTCTTTAAAGTTCCCTAGTGCCAGGCGTCGGCCGATCTCATCAAGTGTTATATGTTTTTTAGCCCTGATACCCTGTTCACGTAACAATTGCCCGCGTTTATTGGCCATGGCCCTTGCGTCTGATTCGTTTTCAAAAACACGGAAGGTTTCTCCCGCCTGCGGTGCACCGTTCAATCCCAGGATCAATACTGGTGTAGATGGCGGAGCCACTTCTACACGCTGGTTTCGCTCATTGTACATGGCCTTTACTTTACCAAAGTACTGGCCCGATACGATCATATCTCCCTGTTTCAACGTTCCGTTTTGTACAAGGATCGTTGCCACATACCCACGTCCTTTATCAAGCGATGCTTCAATAACGGTGCCGTTTGCATGTCTGTCGGGGTTCGCTTTCAATTCAAGTATATCTGTTTCCAGTAATATCTTTTCAAGCAACAGGTCTATATTTATACCTGATTTTGCACTTATTTCCTGGCTTTGGAATTTACCGCCCCAGCTTTCTACCAAGATGTTCATCGTAGAGAGCTGCTCCTTGATCTTTTCGGGGTTTGCACCATCCTTATCCATCTTATTGATGGCAAATATCATAGGAACATTTGCAGCCTGTGAGTGAGAAATGGCTTCTTTTGTTTGTGGCATCACGGCATCATCTGCAGCAACTACAATAACTGCGATGTCGGTAACTTTAGCACCACGGGCACGCATGGCTGTAAATGCTTCGTGACCAGGTGTATCAAGGAATGTGATCGCACGGCCATCTTTGGTTGTAACTTCATACGCACCGATGTGTTGTGTTATCCCTCCCGCTTCACCTGCAATAACATTGGTATGGCGTATGTAATCGAGTAAAGATGTTTTGCCATGATCAACGTGTCCCATGATGGTAACGATCGGCGGCCTTGGCTTTAAATGTTCCGGGGCATCCACATCTTCGTCTTCTTCCAGTTCGGCTGCATCGTCCACACCGATGAATTCAACCTCAAAATCAAATTCACTTGCTACCAGTTCAATAACGTCGGCCTCTAACCGCTGGTTAATGGAAACCATCACGCCCAGGCTCATACACTTGCTGATGATGTCTGCAAAACTAACATCCATCAAACCGGCAAGTTCACTTACCGAAATGAATTCTGTAACCTGTAATTTATTCCCTTCTATACCTGCAGCGCCTTGTTGCTCTGCCATTTCCTCCCGCTTTGCTTTGCGGTATTTTGCTTTCAGGCTCTTTCCTCTTCCTCCCGACCCGGCTAATTTTGCCTGTGTTTGTTTTAATTTTTCCTGTATCTCCTTTGCATCAATAACTTTATCTTCTCTTTTTGGAGCAGCTCCCTGTCCCGGCTTTGCAAAACGATTGCTACCTGCAGGCGGGCGGTTTTGCCCTCCGGTATTCCGGTTGTCAACAATCGGCCTGTTGCCTCTTGGTGGTTGAGTTCCCTGTCCCTGGCCCGGCGCACCTGGTTTTTTCTCAATGGGTATGCGCTTACGTTTGCGTTTGTCGGCCTCAGATTCTTTTTTAGGCCTTGTATCATTGTCAACCGGTAAGGTTATTTTTCCAAGTATCTTTGGGCCGGTTAGTTTTTCGGCCTGGATATTTTCAACCAACGGTGATTCGGGAATTTCCGGCTCGGCTGGTTTTGAAACAATTATTTCTGGGGTTGGATTAACCGGCTCTGATTTCTCCTCTTCTGATTCAGGTTTACTTTTTTCAGCAGCTCCGGATTTTTTGGGTTTTTCAGTAATTTCCGGTGCTTCTTTTTTAGATGATTTTTTCGGCCTGGTAGATGAGTCAATTGAATCAAGGTCTATTTTGTCAATAACTTTTGGAGATTCCAGTTCGGGTGCATCAATATTTGATACAGATGGCCCTTTTGTCTTTTTTCCTTCTTTGGTATCTGTTTTAGCTTTTTCTTCTTTGAGCTTTGCTTCTTCGGCAGCTGCTTCTGCTGCTACGGCAGTTTCATCAACTACCGGTGCGGCAACAACAGGTTCTTCTTTGGCCTTGGGTTTTTCTTCTTTCTTCTTAATTGACAGGTCTTCTTCATCCCTTTTCTTCTTGGGCTCATTGGCACCTGCCCCTTTAGGAAGATCTATTTGCTGTGCTTTTGCTTTTGCAGCTTTGTCCTGTTGAAATTCTGCCTGTGCAACGCGATACATTTCTTCTGAAAGCTTAAAATCCCGCTGCATATCATCTGCGCTAAAGCCCTTGCTTTCCAGGAATTCAACAAGGGTGTCTTTACTCACATTGAATTCAATGGAAGCCTTCATTGCCCGTGGCAGTATGAGTGTTTTTTCTGTCATTCTAATTTTTATCTATGTATGATTTATGATGTAGGATGTAGATTTGATATGGGTTCTGCTATTGGCCTAATATCATAGTTCATACAACTTACATCATACATGGTTTATTCTTTCTCGAATTCTTCTTTCAAAATCCTTCTCACGTCCTCAATGGTTTCTTTCTCAAGGTCGGTTCTGCGTTCCAGTTCTTCTGCAGTAAGATCAAGCACTGAACGGGCGGTGTCACAACCAACTCTTTTCAGTTCTTCGATTACCCATGCCTCAATTTCATCTGTAAATTCGTCCAGGTTAATGTCAAAGTCATCTTCTTCTCCCTCATTATCGCGGAATACATCTATTTCATAGCCGGTTAATTCACAGGCCAATTTAATATTTACTCCCCGGCGGCCAATGGCCAGTGAAACCTGATCGGGTTTTAAAAATACATTTGCATGCAATTTTTCCGTATCAAGGTCTATGCTGGTGATCTTTGCAGGTGTCAATGAACGCTGGATCAATAACTGGGTATTGGATGTCCAGTTGATCACATCGATGTTTTCATTTTTCAATTCACGTACGATTCCATGAATACGGCTTCCTTTCATACCTACGCAGGCACCCACCGGATCGATCCTGTCATCGTAACTTTCTACCGCTACTTTTGCTCTTTCTCCCGGGTCCCTCACTATCTTTTTAACCACTATCAGTCCGTCAAATATTTCAGGCACTTCAATTTCAAGTAATTTTTCGAGGAATGATGGACTGGTACGTGATAAAATAATAACAGCCTGGCTGTTCTTTAATTCCACTTTTTTCACAACCGCCCTGATGGTTTCACCCTTTTTAAAATAATCGGTTGGGATCTGTTCAGATTTTGGTAAAAGCATTTCATTGCTGTCCTCATCCAAAATGAGTACTTCTTTTTTCCATACCTGGTAAACTTCCCCTGTAACAATCTCGCCTACACGATCTTCATATTTCTTTACAAGTATATTCTTTTTAAGGTCGTTGATCCTTGCTGCAAGTGTTTGTTTGCCGGCCAGGATAGCCCTGCGGCCAAATTCTTTCTGAATATCCACTTCTTCGTATAACTCTTCCCCAACCTGGTAATCAGGCTCAATTTTAATGGCATCCTTGAGTTCAATTTCAGTAAGCGTGTTATACAAGTCATCGTCGTCAACGATTGTACGGCGACGGAAAATCTCCAGGTCTCCTTTCTGATCATTCACGATAACGTCGAAACACTCGTCGCTGCCGTATTTCTTACGGATCAGTGTTTTAAAAACATCTTCCATCACTTTCATAAGTGTTGGGCGATCAATATTTTCCGCTTCTTTAAATTCCTGGAAGGAGTCAATTAAATTAATGCTTGCCATATTCCACACCGGCCTCAATACTCCCCGCCGGTCAGGGGTTTTTGTTTGTTAATTAAAATTTTATCTGAACTGTTGTTTGTTTGATATCTGTAAAAGAGATATCCTGTTTTACTATTACTGCTTTTTTGTTTTTCCCTTCTGTATATTCAATTTCAATTTCGTTTTCGTTTACTGATAATAGTTTGCCGGTCTTTACTGCACCGTCGTTCAGGATGACCTCAACCCACCTGCCGATGTTCTTAAGATACTGCCGGTGCATTTTCAAAGGTTCTTCTATGCCCGGGCTCGACACTTCCAGGGAGAAATCCCCGTCCGGATAAATGGCCATTTCTTCCATTATTTTATACAATGCCCGGTTTATTTTTATACATTTTTCAATGCCCAAACCACTGTCGGCATCCAGGTAGATCTTGATATTATTGATCGGTTTAATCTTTATTTCAACTAAAAAAATATCATCATGCAGCAATGGCTGTATTAATTTTTGTACCGTTTCTATCTGGTTTTCCCTGCTCATAATGGCTTATAAAAGAAGAAGGGAACCCCCGGCTCCCTTCTTTCTGCTTCTTTTTTCCATTGCAAATATAAGGATATCCCTGATATCAGCCAAATACAGTATTGGTTTTGGGTTGTTTTGTTGTACTTAACAAAAGTGTTAGCTTTTTTCAGCTTTCCTGGTAGATATTCTCTCCCCAACATGATTCACATCCTGAATTTATGCATTTCCCCAATCCTAAAATTTAACAACAATATAATTTTGCAGCTACCTAACTTTGTTCCATGAATATTTTAAGATTACTTTTTGAGTTGTTTGTTATTTACTTATTGTATAAATTCATTTTTGAATTCATCATCCCTGTTTACAATACAACGAAGCAGGTAAAACAAAAAATGAATGATGTTCATCAGCGGATGCAGGAAACCCGGGGCGGTCCTGTAAACGAACCTTTCATTGATAAAAAAACTACCGAAGCACATAAAAAACCTGCACATGAAGATTATATTGATTACGAAGAGATCAAATA
>JAYSWW010000106.1:0-2081 GCA_043717805.1 Ferruginibacter sp. | reverse complement strand
CAGGTGTGAGTTGCCCCGTAAAAATTACAATGGAATCTTCAACACAGGTTTCCACTGATTTCACCATCAATCTTTCCCTGAAGGGAAGTGAACAATTATATGTTACGCCTTTTGGCAATACCAGTAAAGTTCATTTTGAAAGTGATTGGAAAAACCCGGCTTTTGATGGCAAATATTTACCGGATACCAGTATTGTCAATGAAAAGGGGTTTACAGCCGATTGGAAAGTATTGCATTTTAACCGGACTTTTCCTCAACAGTTTACCACGTTAAATGACAACCTTGTAAGTGAAAGCGCCTTCGGGCTTAATTTACTTCAACCGGTTGACGCTTACGGGCAAACGCAGCGGAGTATAAAATATGCAGTACTGATCATTGCTCTTACCTTTTTCCTTTACTTCTTTCTGGAAATTTTCTATCGCCGCAGTGTTCATCCGTTGCAATACATATTGATTGGTTTTGCTTTGGTGATTTTTTATACTTTACTACTGTCTATTTCCGAATATGTTGCCTTTTCCATGGCATACCTTATTGCATCAGCAGCTACGGTATTACTGATTGGATGGTATAGCAGTTCCATTTTTAAAAAATGGAGTATTGTATTGATCTTTTCGTTCATATTGTCCCTTTTATACCTTTTTATCTTTGTGTTAATACAATTACAGGACAATTCACTGTTATTCGGGAGTATCGGATTGTTTGTTTTGCTTGCGATCATTATGTATTTCAGCAGAAGGATTATCTGGAACAACGAAGTGGTAAAACAGGGAATAATTGAATAACTTATTATTAAATATTTAGTGCGTGCAAATTACCAGTACCGCGATCATTGATAAATTCAAAAAATTAAGTTGTGAAAAATTATGCTGTTTTCAATTACCTGGCTTCAGCGGCTTTGGTAACTGTAGTAATGTTATTGATCTATGCCACTGTGCAACAAACTTACCGCACAGGGCTGGACGATCCTCAGATACAATTAACGAGGGACATCAGCACAAAACTTCAACAAGGCCGCACAATTGAATCTATTGTAGCAACTGATTCAATTGATATTTCTAAAAGCCTTTCAGCTTTTGTGGTATTGTATGATGCAAACGGTAAAGCCATATATTCCAATGCAAGGCTGGACTCAAAATTGCCACAGGTGCCAAAAGGGTTGTTTGATATTGTGGAAAAAAATGCTGAGCACAGGGTTACCTGGCAACCCATGATAGCTGTCCGGATGGCAATGGTCATCGTAAAGACAAATGTTTCCCCGGGTATGTATGTTGCAGCCGGCAGGTCTATGACTGAAGTTGAACAGAGGGTAAAACAAATGAGTACATTCGTTTTAATAGCCTGGTTGATCTGCCTTGTCATCATTGTAATGACTGCTTTATTAAATCAATTTGTAAGGCAAAGAAAAGTTAATTGAATTTCAGCATCATCGGCACAAACAATGATGTTGACTTGGTAAAATATAAATGCGATTTAAAAAATAGTTATGTCAAAATTGGTAAGATCATTTTCATATGCTTTTAATGGAATAAAAACCTGCTTTGTAAAAGAAGCTAATTTCAGGATCCATGTTTTCATAGGAGTAATCGTTGTCATTGCAGGCATATATTTTAATATAAGTGCAGTTGAATGGATACTGGTACTGATCTGTATGATGTTTGTATTTGTTATGGAAATGATAAATTCAGCCCTTGAGAAGTTGTGTGATGTTGTTCACAAAGAGATTCACCCGGGAATAAAAATCACAAAAGATATTGCCGCCGGCGCCGTTTTGTTAAGTGCCATTTTTGCTTCCATTTGCGGAGCCATCATTTTTTTTCCAAAAATAATTTTAATAATTAAATCAATGAACCCCTCATGAGATCAGTTACTGCATTCAATCGTTTATTGGGCGTTTTTTTTATTTTTATCGGGTTGTTGATTTCTGCAAGGATGCTTTATTCCGGTAGCATCCGTTATATCTTTCTAAGCTGGAATATTTTTCTTGCCTGGATACCTTATATATTGAGTACTTATTTTGATGTTTACAAAAGCCGTGAAAAATGGAAACAGTTATTCCTGTTTTCAAGCTGGTTGTTATTTTT
>JAYSWW010000105.1:0-5354 GCA_043717805.1 Ferruginibacter sp. | reverse complement strand
GCGGAACACCGGGCATGCTCACAAATATTTTCCCGCCTTTTTCAAACCACATACCGGGTGCAGTGCCTCTTTTGTTTTGAATGATCTTACAAACATCCGGAACCTCGGCTTGCTTATAATTTCTTTCAGTGACCGGGCGTTTGAAAATATGTTCAAAAAGGTATTTTACATTCTCAAGAGCTGCAACATTCACGACCAGTTTTCCTTCAAAGTATTTACACAGCAGGGGTTTTGTAATATCATCCGCTGTTGGGCCAAGGCCTCCGGTTATTAAAATGATATCAGCGTGGCGGGATTCTTCATCCATTGCATTCCAAATCTCATCCCAAACATCGCCTACGGCTACACGCCTGTTTACACGAATACCTGATTTGTTCAGTTGTTGTGCGATCCAGGCGCTGTTGGTATCTATCACCTGGCCGATTAACAATTCATCGCCGATGGTTATGATGGAAGTATTGATCATTCTTTATTTTTTATTGTATTAATTTTAGTGCAAGATATAACCAATCATGAAAACAGTTTATTTTGTTATCAGTTTATTATTTTTCAATGGAACCATCGGTCAATCAGTAAATGAGCGATTATTTAAAGCGATTTCTGAATTGGAAAAAGACAAACAGTTTACCCATGCCATCATCAGTTTATGTGTTGCAGATGGGAAAACAGGAAAATCTGTATTTGAAAAAAATGCCCAACTGGGCCTGGCGCCTGCCAGTTGCCAGAAAATCGTAACCAGTGCTGCTGCTTTTGAATTGCTGGGAAAAGATTATCAATATAAAACACCCGTAAAAATTTATAGATCACCCGACTCTATCCGCTTGTTCATTGAAGGTTCCGGTGACCCAACCCTCGGAAGTGTACGTTGGGACCAAACCAGGATGGCTGTTGTTTATAAAAATATTCATTCTGCTTTGAAAAAAAAGAATATTTCTATCCTGGGATCTGGTATCATCATCTTAGAAAATAAATTTGATCATCAACCGGTTCCCGATGGATGGGTTTGGCAGGACATCGGTAATTATTACGGTGCAGGTGCAAGGGCTTTTAACTGGAATGAAAATCAATACGACCTGATATTAAGATCGGGAAATTATGAAGCCGACCAAACTACCGTGATTAGTTTTGATCCTTCCTCTGCAAAAATGCCTTTGTCAAATTACATAACTACCGGAAAGAAAGGCAGCGGCGATCAGGCTTATATTTATGCAGCACCAAATGGAAATTCCGCTTTTGCTACAGGAACCATTCCTCCTTCACAAAGCAGGTTTGTTATATCCGGCTCAATGCCCGATCCTTCAAAAGTTTTTAACAGTGGCCTGAGAAATTATTTGAATGAAAATGGGATAAAGATCAATGAAGCTGATAATTTGGGATTTTTATTACAAGGCAGAGATCCGGCATTATTTGAAACTGTTTATACGATCGTTTCGCCTTCGCTAGACAGCATCAATTACTGGTTCCTGAAAAAAAGTGTGAATTTATTTGGCGAAGCTTTTGTAAAGACGATTGCCTATAAAAAAAGTGGTATTGGTTCAACGGATACGGGCATTGTTATCATAAAAGATCTGTGGAGTAAAAAAGGAATAGAAAGTTCTGCTTTAAATATCATTGACGGAAGCGGGCTTTCGCCGGCAAACCGTGTAACCACTTATGCCCTGGTAAAGATCATGCAATATGCAAAATCCCAACCATGGTTTGATTCTTTTAAGGATGCACTTCCTGTAATGAACGGGATAAAAATGAAAGATGGTTATATCACAGGTGTAAGATCTTATACAGGTTTTATAAAAAGTAAAAACGGAGCGGAATTTAGTTTTTCGTTCATTGTAAACAATTTTGATGGCAATCCTTCAACTGTAAGAGAAAAAATGTGGAAGGTTTTGGATCTTTTAAAGTAAATTTCAGTTTCAATAACCCCCAAATAAAAATTATGGAACAACAAAATTTTAAGAATCATCCCCGTATGGTTCCGATGTACCATTATGTTACATTTTCTATGATCACGGCTGTAATAATCGGTGCAATCATAAAATTCTACCGCAACTATACAACTCAGCATGATGGTTTACTAACCCCGGCCATTCTTTTTCTGATCGGGTTTACACTTTTGCTGATAACATGGTATGCCCGTGCTTTTGCACTGAAAGCCCAGGACAGGGCTATCCGGGCGGAAGAAAATCTTCGCTATTTTGCCATGACCGGAAAATTGCCGGATCAAAAATTAACTATGGGACAGATCATTGCATTGCGCTTTGCATCTGACAATGAATATATGGAACTGATGAACAGGGCAATGAAAGAAAATATGAAACCTGTTGAGATCAAAAAAGCAATTCAGCATTGGAAAGCAGATCATAACAGGGTATAAAAAAATGACTGATGGTTAATTAAAGGATAATACTTTTCCAAAAAAAAGTATTATCCTTTACTGATTTATTGTGACAAGGAATTATCAATAATTAAAAATAATGTTTCAACACATCCTTTAGCTTTTCAGGCATATCACATCTTTTCATATCAGCAACCTGCATAAAATAAAGAGTTACATCTCCGGTATTCAACAATTCATCCGCTTCATTGTATATCTCGTGATGAAAAACGATTTTATGATGTGTTGGTAATTCTTTAAGGATCGTTTTTACCGTAATAAGATCATCGTATTTTGCAGGTCGTAAAAATCGGCTGTGAATGTCTGTTACCGGCATGATGATACCCATTGCTTCAATGTCCTTATAAGTGTAACCAAGTTGCCTGATCGCTTCAGTCCGGGCTATTTCATAGAATTGTGCATAATGGCCATGATAAACCACACCCATCTGGTCGGTTAGTGCGTAATGAATTCTTATTTGCGTTTCTGTTATGAACATTTTAATTAGTGAATATTGAAAAAAGCGGGGATAAGATCGAAAACCTTTTTCAGTCTTATCCCCGGATAGTAATTTGAATGCCGGCTTTTATTGTTGAAATTTATTTTCTTTAAAACATTTCTCTATTTTCCGATCATACCATCCACACTTACTTTTCCCGGCCCGATTATGACCAATACGATAAAAGCCCCAAGGTACAGAGCTGCCATTTCTCCCTGGGCAAAAACATCCCAACTATGAGATTTCGCCAAAGCATAGCTCATAGAAATGATAATGGGAATGCAGGCCAGCCGGGTAAACAGGCCAAGTATCACAAACAATGCACAAAAGAATTCCGCAAAAACGACCAGTGCTGCCGTTAAAGTTCCGCCCATTCCAAATAGAGACGGCATGTGTTGGGCTGTTTCATTAAAGTTTACAAGTTTGCCATATCCGTGATGCATCAGCAAAGCACCAAACATAAGCCTCAGTAATAACAATGCGGTATTAAACGCTCCTGCAGAATAACTGGTAGAAAATAGTTTTTTCATTGATGTTTTATTTTGTGGTTATTTAAGAAGTTGATGAAGACAGCTAACAAAGCTCTTCATAAGGTTTAAAAGTAACGAAAATTCTTTTATCATTCTTTTAACAGCGTTTTCAAGATAGATTCGTTTTGTTTACAATCTTATCAGCACTTACAAATTCTTTTGGAATAATGTTTGTTGATGGGAACTTGGTTTTACATTTGCACCGGTAAATAACTAATTAACCCAAAATGACGCAAAAAATATTCTTATCACTGATTGTTTCAGTCCTTTATTTTACATCATTTGCCCAACCAACCCATACGGTTACTGACCCTGAGAAAAAATACCAGGATGCTAAAGAGTATTTTGTAAAGGAACAATATGCATTGGCTTATCCTGTTTTAAAAGAGTTGAAGGCAGCTTATCCGGTTAATACAACCAGTGATCACAGTTATCTCAATGAAGACATAAATTTTTTCTTCATTGTGTGCGAACTGAAATTAATGCAATCAATTGGAGTGGAAGATGCGGTTCAATACATACTGGCTGTCAACAACCAGCCGCGTACTGAAATAATGGCTTTCCACCTGGCTCATTATTATTTTCTGAACGATGATTTCAGTAAGGCTATTGAATATTTCGAAAAGGCAGGTTTTGAAAACCTGGGCAATGAGCAGATCGCTGATGCGAAATTTGAAAAAGCGTATTCATATTTTAATCTGAAGCAGTTCAGCGTGGCCAAGCCGCTTTTTTACGAGATTGTGCAAATCCCTTCAAATAAATATTACATTCCTGCAAATTATTATTACGGTTTTATTTCTTATTACGATAAGCAATACAGTGAGGCATTGAGATCATTTAAACTGGTAGAAACTTTTGATGAATACAAAGGAGTGGTTCCATATTACATCGCTGAGATATATTATTTTCAGGGTAAAAAAGAAGAGGCACTAACTTATGGTGAAAGTGTTCTTGGAAAAGGAACGTCTTTATATTATGAAAAGCAATTGAAATTATTGACCGGCCAGCTTTATTTTGAAAAGAAAAATTATAAGAAAGCACTTCCTTTACTGGAAGATTATGTAAACAGCACAGATAAGGTAACCAAAGAAGTGTTGTATGAACTCAGTTATTGTTATTACAAGGAAAACCGAACATCGGATGCGATCAATGGATTCAAACAACTCAGCAATGAACGCGATTCAATGGGGCAGAACAGCATGTACCTGCTGGGCGACCTTTATTTAAAGACAAACCAGAAAGCCAATGCGAGAAATGCTTTTCAATATTGTGCATATAACAACAGCAATGCCATGCAGCAGCAGGTGTCCAGGTTTAACTATGCAAAATTATCCTATGAACTCGGTTACCAGGACATTGCCCTGAATGAAATGAAAAAATACCTGAAAGATTATCCGGGCTCAGAATATGATACAGAGGGGAAAGAGATCCTGGTTAACCTGCTGGCCAACACCAATAATTTCAGTGATGCGCTTGCTTTGTACGAATCATTTGATAAGCCAACAATTTCCATGCAGAAAATATATCCCAGGATCATTTACGGGCGTGCTATTGAATATATCAATGATCAGCAGCCGGGCAGGGCCGATGTTTTGCTTGATAAGGTTTTATCCAATAATTATTCCGGTAACATTATTCCTTATGCAAATTTCTGGAAAGGTGAAATAGCTTACAGGCAACAACGTTATGATGAAGCCATCCGTTATACGGCTGTTTATTTACAGGCAAATGTTCCTGCACAGGGTGAAGCCAACCCGCCTGCAGCAAGGTATAATACAGGATACAGTTTTTTGCAAAAAGAAAATTACCGACAGGCATTGAATTCTTTTGAACAGGTTTCAACAAAAACATCTGCTGCATCAACATCCATGGAACAGGATGCTTATGTAAGAAGTGCTGATTGTTACTATATGTTGAAAGAATTTTCAAAGGCAAGCGGGATGTATGATAATAT
>JAYSWW010000104.1:0-13744 GCA_043717805.1 Ferruginibacter sp. | reverse complement strand
TCTTCTTCTTCATTGCTGCGGTTGCCATAACCATCTTCAAAATCTATTCTGAAATCTTCAATTGCTTCTCTTATTAATTTTTTGATCACTTTATGATAAACTTCATAAGATAACCTGGCAGGATGTTTTTTCCTTTCACCCGGAGTCAATGACTCATAATGCAACAAAATATCTTTGGGAGAAACAGCCGGATCAATTTGATTGACCCCGTCCAGCCCGAATATTTTTCCAAAGCTTATAAAATCAGGGGCATAGGTATTAAAAGTATCCAGTGCCCTTTCGCCTAAAACTGCAGCCGAATTGTATTTAAAAAGATTTGCACCTCCATAAACAGTATGTACAGCTTGTCTTTCAGGCCTGTCACCGGGATATATTTTCTGAAAGGCCGTGTTGGCTTTTTTTAATTTGTCGAATAATTGCTTTCTTTTTTTAGAAGAGATCGTGTGTTTCATCAATTGTATTTTTAATATTTTTTTCAGCTTGTGTTTTTCATTGCAGCATTGTTGCGTCGCACTCTTGTACTGCATACCATTTTTCGTCAGTTCGGGAACGAGGAAATCTATCAGTTGAATAATAAAGATTGCTTCTTTTCCCGGAATGAATTTAACTACCCCTGTAAGTTGAATACCCAAAGGGATTTATCAGCAAAGGCACATGATAATGCCCGTCATCAAAAACTGTAAATGTTATTTCCACTTCTGGGTAAAATCCCCTGGTATTATTTGTTTCAAAATAATTACCGGTTTCAAAGACCATCTTATAATTTCCGGGCTTTACAATTCTGTTTGCCGGCAGAAGGTCAGCAATTCTTCCGTCTTTATTTGTAATACCCTGGGCCATGGTATTCCAGGATCCCTTTACAAGGTGTTTCAAACGAATTGAAATATCCCGGCCGGGTTTCCCTATAGAAGTATCGAGTACATGAGTTGTCAATTGCCCCGGTTTCAGGATTTGCCAATTGCCTTGATCAATCATTTTCATAAACCGTATGATCGTTATTTTATGCTGCTCGCCCATTGCAATATCCAGTTCTTCATTCCTGTTGTTTGAAATCCTGTCGTGCAATAAACGAAGCATCTCTTCTGCACGCTTTCCGGTTGCACAAACAATAAAGATGAAACCGAAAGTTTTTTCATAATAATTATTGGCATTTAGCAAAACTTCAATTATTTCATTGGAAGCAGAACCAATGGCTGCCTGCTCTTTCCCCGCAAATTTTTCTGCCAGGCTTTTCACATCGCCGATCCTGGGATGATGAGTAAATGCTTCCAGCCAATCAGCTTCAGAACATTGTTCATACCAGGTGGTCTCAGCTTTAGAAACCAAGTCAACCTCATTGGTAAAAGGGAATTCCCGGATCATCTGAGATACCCATTTTGCTGAACCGCAACAAGTAAATAACAATCCGGCAGCTTCTTCTTTTCCCAGTTTATTAAAATCTGATAATGTCATGGTTACCTTTTTATTTTGTTTCATTCAACCCCTCCGGGGTTGGGAGCAGTTTCTTTCCATTGATTTCATCAATGGTTAATGATATTAAAGCCCTACAGGCTATTCCCCGATCCTTATAATTATCTTTCTTAATTAATAACCCTTAACCCTAAACCCGTATCTACTTCAAACCCGCTCCCTGATCAATCCAGCACCTGATCATATCTCTTTCCTTCTGCGTAACATTTGTTTTATCAATCGGCAGCATTGTTTTTGATTTCATCAATGGTTAATGATATTAAAGCCCTACGGGCTATTCCCGGATTCTTATAATTATCTTGCTTTCTTAATATCTCTGAACTCTGAACTCTGAACTCTGAACTCTGAACTCCGAACTCTGAACTCCGAACTTTTAACTACTTCAAACCCGCTCCCTGGTCAATCCAGCACCTGATCATATCTCTTTCCTTCTGTGTAATATTTGTTTTATTATTCTGCGGCATTGTTTTGGTGATCACTACCCGCTGCATGATCTTATCTTTCAATTTCACAATATCAAGCGGTGTATCATACATAACACCATTGGGTGCTGCAGTATAAACATCATCGGTTGGTTTTGCCGAATGACAGCTTACACATCGTTGTTGAATGATGGTATTCACTTCTGCGAAACTAACTTCCGATCTGCATGTACCGGGTTTTTCCGGAGCCGTCATAAATGCTGCTCCCAATAATATTAATACAGCTACCGGCATCACCCAAACAGAAAGTTGTCCCTTTTCTTTGAGATTCAGATAGTGTTTTACAGAAGCTGTACCCAAAGTTATGATTGCCAATACCATCCATGAATGTTCATTTCCAAATGTGCTTGGAAAATGATTGCTGATCATGACAAATAAGACAGGCAGAGTAAAATAATTGTTATGCAATGAACGCAAGCCTGCATTCTTACCCAGTTGTGCATCCAATGATTTTCTTTCCCTGGCAGCTTTTACCATTGCCTTTTGCGCAGGTATGATCACAAAGAAAACATTGGCCGCCATGATACTTCCCAGCATAGCACCGAAATGCATATACGCAGCACGGCTGTTGAAAACGCGGCTGTAAAAATAAGCAAAACCAACAGTGATGATAAAACCGATCAATGTAAACCAGGTTGCCCTTTTTATCAATGGAGATTTGCACATCAGATCATAAACAATCCATGCAACAATAAATGAACCAACCCCTATGCCAATCCCTGCCAGTGGACTGATATCAAGTATATTCTTATCAATCAACATAGCTGAAGCATTGAAATAATATACTACGAACAATAAACAGAAGCCGGATAACCAGGTGAAATAGGCTTCATATTTAAACCAATGAAGGTGCTTTGGAATTTGCTGGGGAGCAACTTTATATTTTTCCAGGTAATAAAATCCACCTCCATGAATGGCCCATAGATTTCCTGCCAGTTCATCACGTACGTCTTTGGTCCTGTTCAGAGCATTCTCTAAAAAAACAAAATAGAATGAGGCTCCGATCCATGCAATTCCGAAAGTTATATGCATCAACCTTATGATGAGGTTCATCCATTCCATCAAATGCCCTTCCCAGACAGTGCCCCTTAACACCAGGTATACAACTATGACCATGGAAACCGAAACCAATATAATGGATGTATAAACAAAGGTCTGGGAATCAGACATACCTTTTTTCTTTTCTTCCGCTCCGGGTTCACCTGCTTCATCTGCTTCTTCATAATGCCCTTTTACCGTACGCAGGTAGTACGTCATGATTACAAGCATGATTAAGATAGCAGCCAGAATGATCAATAAAAAAACAGGAAGCATAAATTTTAAATCTTTTTCTTCTTACCAAATAATCTCAACCTGCTGATACCACCATCAGGGAAAATATTCAACCGTACATGAGAATATGTTTCTTTCTTTTCTATCTCCTTGATAAATTCATGTTCTTTATCTGCACTTAATTTTTGTTGAGGCAATATAGTTTGCCAGTTAACTTCATCATTTATAACTGCAGCATCGTCGTAACTCATACAGGCTTCTATGGAACAACTGTCGGGAAAATTACCTTTAAAATGACAGGTATCTACAACGATCTTCCCGATATTACCCGGTGTTGCCATTTTTAATATTACCCAATCCCTGTTACCGGGTGTACGGTTTCGTTTTGTTTCCCAACCATCACCCATATTGATACCACGGTTTGGCATAACCAGGTTGCCCATAGCACTAAAGAACATATCATTGCATGCAAGCGCTTTTCCCCCATTGATCGCTGCCGCTAAATCGATGGTTTCATTTTCGTCAATTGCATTCCAGTTCTTATATACTTCACCATAAACCCGCAACCTTGCCACACCGCCATCGGGATAGATATGCAAACGAATGTGTGTGAATATTTCATCGCTGTTACATTCATAAAAATTCTGGCTGCCGGCGTCTAACGGTGATTTAGCCAACACTTCATCCCATTCAACATCGCTGTCCCAGTCTTTAACCGGAGCCGCATCGTTTAAGTAAACTGCTTCAACAGATGCATGAGGCGGATGATTGCCAAGGAAGAAATTGGTATCAATGTCAAAACCGGTTATCTTTCCCGGAGTAGCCAATTGTATAACAGCCCAATCGTGACCCGGAGTTCGTTTACGCCTGCTTTCCCAGCCATCCATCCATTTTCCGCGGTCGGTATATTTGTCGGTGATAAAAATACCTCTGCCCGGTTTTATGAGATTTTCTTTTTCTGCGAAGAAATCATCTGTTGCAAATAATACTTTGCCTCCAAGCCGTTCTGCCGCCAGGTCGGTTAATTGTACAAATGCAGGTGCCGTTTTATTGATCTCTGCCACTTTGGTAAAAGCCATTGTTTTTGTTTTAACCTCACCCCAGCCCTCTCCCCCGAAATACTACGGGATCTTCGACAAAGGATAGTGAGGATGATTCGTTTTATATAATTAGATGAGTGTATTGTTTTAAAATCTGTCCCAATATTGGCATTGTTAAGACAATTACTCCATAAATTCTTTAATTGTTTTTATTCAAAATAACCTTTCCATTTTTTATTTCCTTACTTACTATTCCTTCATCCTTGTAAACTGTAACCCCGTTTACAATTGTTTGCTGTATGGTACCAACCAGTTCTTCGCCAATATATGGACTTATTTTATGCCTGAACAAAATATCTTCCTTTTTAATGATTTGCTTTTCTTCCGGGTTCCATATTAACAGGTCTGCATCATATCCTGCTTTAATTTTACCCTTCCTGTCGTCAATTTTTAAAAATAAGGCAGGTTTTTCGGTTAGCAATGGGATGAACTCATTTAAAGAATAATATTCCTTCAAAGCTGTCCAACTGGAAGGTAACAAAAACTGAAGGCCTGCAATGCCTCCCCAGGCTTTTTGCAAATTACCAGTTTCTATTTCTTTGATATCCGGTGGTGCAGGAGAATGATCAGATGTAATAAAATCAAGTGTGCCGCTTCTAAATGCTTTCTTCAATAAAATATTATTTTCTCTATCACGAATGGGCGGTGCACATTTATACAAAGAATTTTTATCCGGAATATCTCCTGCATTGAAATAAAGGTAATGTGCACATGTTTCTGCAGTTAACGGCAAACCTTCCTGCTTTGCAGATGCGATCATATCAAGTGCTTCGCAGGATGATACATGTACAATATGTGTGGGACAATGATGTTTGCGGCAAAGCCTGATCATCAGATCCACAGCATCATTTTCCCATTTCTTCGGGCGGCTTTCAAGGTAGTGTTTATAGCTTGTCGGATGAATTGAAAATTCGCCTTTGATTTCTTCATCATAAATTTCGCAATGAGCCAGTAAAGGAATATCATATTTTGCTATAATGGGCATGGCTTCGTCCAATTCCTTTTCGCCTACATTGGGAAACTCTTCAATTCCTGAATGAACAAGGAAACACTTAATACCAAGCACTCCGGCCTGCATCAGGGGTTCCAGGTCATTTTTGTTCCCGGGAATCAATCCTCCATAAAATCCAACATTTATATGCAGTTTGTTTATTGCAGCATGCATTTTTTCATTGAAAGCATTTAATGTTGTGGTTACGGGGCTTGCATTTAAAGGCATCTCAACGATCGTAGTCAAACCACCTGCTGCAGCAGCCAGTGTAGCTGTATCAAAACCTTCCCATTCGGTTCTGCCAGGTTCATTGATGTGTACATGTGCATCTATTACTCCCGGCATCAGAATATCATCTCCCACATCTTCGGCTCCACCTGTTTTATAAAAATAGATCGCGGATATCTTTCCATCCTCAATGCAAACTGTAGCAGGTTGAAGTTTTCCATCAACCCAACAACGGTTGCTGTATATGTTTTTTGTATTTTCCAAAATATAAAGTTATTCAGTTGAACCCTCCCTAACCCTTGTGTAAAATGAAAGGTTCAGTTTCCTTCAAAACAAAGGTTTTAATACATGTTTAATTTGATTTATAGAATTCCAAATGCTGATCAGCGCTCATATGAATCGGGATAAACCCTGCCACTAAAGTTTAATCTGAGACAGCGTGCTTGTCTACAACATCTTTAGTAGCCTCATCATCATTTGTGTTATTATACAATGCCATCAAAGTTTTTTCAGGTGTCATAGGCGCTGAAAAAGGAATTTCCCCATTTGCATTGAATGACCTGATCGCATTTCTCAATGCAAAATAAGTACCAATGCCATACATCAACGGCGGTTCTCCAACTGCCTTCGACCTGAAGATGGCAAGGTTATCATTTTTTGTTTCCAGAAAATGTATATCAATTACTTTGGGTACTGAATAGATATCCGGCACTTTATAGGTTGACAATGCATTGCTTCGCAACTTCCCTTCTGCATCATACACAATCTCTTCCATGGTCATCCAGCCAATACCCTGAACCAGTCCGCCTTCAATCTGTCCACGGTCTATCATTGGATTCATCGTTGTACCAAAATCATGTACCAGGTTAACCGCATCAATTTCATAAGTACCTCGTATACAATCCACCGTTACAGTTGTAATGGCTGTACCATAAACGTGGTATGCAAAAGGATGGCCTTTCTCAATGGTATTGTCAAAATGAATTCCCGGGGTGGCGTAGTGACCATGCTCACTTAAATTAACCCGTTTCAAATAACTTGCAATGACCAATTCATTCCAGGTTAATTGCGTTGGTTTGTTATCAACAAGTACCAGTTCATTTACAATTTCAACAGAACCTGATTTACATTTTAATATTTCAGTTGCAGATTCTTTCAATCTTTCCAGGATCTTTTCACAGGCAATCTGTGTTGCCTTTCCATTGAGATCTGCTGTTGCACTTGCCGCAGATGGGGATGTATTCGCAATACGGTATGTATTGGTACTGTTGACTTTTATTTTCTCTGGAGATATTGAAAATATATTTGCAGCAACCTGTAACATTTTTGTATTTACCCCTTGCCCCATTTCAACGGCACCGGTACTTACATTTACACTACCGTCCAGGTACACATGCACCAAAGCCCTTGCCTGGTTCATCAATATTTTGGTAAATGAAATGCCAAAACAAATGGGCATGAATGAAATTCCTTTTTTAAATAATTGATTCTTAGTATTAAAATCTGCAACAGCATTTTTTAAACTTTTTACATCATACAATGCAACCGCTTTATTCCAGCATTCATGGGCTTCGCTGGCAGCTTTTTGGCCATAAGGAAATTCATCACCGGTCATCAATAAATTCCTTTGTTGAATTTCTGAAGCATCAATTCCAAGTGCATCTGCTGCTTTTGCGATGGCGGATTCTATTACAAACATTCCCTGCGGACCGCCGAAACCCCGGAAGGCTGTATTGGGAGGCAAATTGGTACGGCAACAGTAAGCCGTAGCCGATACATTGGGAATATTATAACTATTGGTACAATGAAACAACGTGCGTTCCAAAACAGCCGGTGAAAGATCAGCAGCAGCGCCGGCATTCTGGTAAAATGTTGCTTCGTAGGCCAGTATTTTCAGATCCGCATCCAGGCCGATTTTAAAATCAGAACTGTAAGGATTTCTTTTACCGGTCATGCGCATGTCTTCCATCCTGTTCAGACTGTATTTAACAGGTTTCTTTAAATGCCAGGAAGCCAAAGCGCAAAATATTGCCCAGGAAGTTGCCTGGTCTTCCTTTCCGCCAAAACCACCACCCAGGCGTGTTGTATCCACTTCGATCCGGTGCATGGGTATGCCCAGAACTTCTGCCATATGCTTTTGCACCGCTGTTGGCCCCTGTGTGGATGAATAAACTTTTATTGCATTGTTTTCGGCAGGCATGGCATAGGCACCCTGCGTTTCAATGTACAGGTGTTCCTGACCGTTGGTTTCTGCAATCCCTTCAAAAATGTGTACACAATCCTTAAAAGCATTTTTACTATCTCCCAGTATAAAAGTCCGTGGCGGAACGATCAAAGAACCATTTGCCTGCGCAATCCTTGGATCCGTAACAACAGCATACTTTTCAATTTCAATTTTTATTTTCTTAACGGCTGCGTATGCAATTTCGGCTGAAGTGGCTACCAGCAATGCAACAGGCATTCCGTCATAATGAACTTCATCCTCAGCCAGCAAAGGTTCATCGGGCACAATTCCGCCAATCTGGTTCTTACCCGGTATGTCTTTGTAAGTGAATATCCTTACAACTCCTTCCATTGATTCAGCTTCTCTGAGATCAAGTTTTGTAATTTTCCCGTGTGCCACAGGTGAACCAAACACAGCAGCAAAAAGAGTCCCGATGGTCACAGGGATATCATCCAGGTAAATGGATTCACCGCGGGTATGCGTAAAGGAATCTATGTTTTTAATGTACATTGTGTTTAATTTTAACCTCACCCTGCCTGCCGGCAGGCAGGCCCAGCCTTCTCTCAAGAGAGAGGGAGGATGATATTTACTATGACTGTATTAATTGTTCTAAAGCAACATCCGGAAATAATTTTATAAAATGTGCTTTTATCAATTGTGACAACAGCAATCGTTTATACGCTTCGGTTCCCCTTGTATCACTGATGGGCGATATTTCAGTTTGCGCCAATGCTACCAGTTCAAGGACCAATGATTCCGAAACTTTTTTGCCAATTAAAAATTCACTGCTTTTGAATAGCCAGGCAGGGACCGGGCCTACACCACCCGCAGACAATCCTGCCTGTAAGATCACATTTTCCTCAACTCTTAAAAATACAGCCGTATTTACACTGGCAATATCGAGAAATGTTCTTTTACAAACTTTTTCAAAATTGAAGAGATCGTTCTTACCCGGTAAATCAAAATATATTCTTTCTATGATCTCTTCAGGAGTTTTATTAAGTGATTTATATCCTTTGTATAAATTCCTCAATGGCAATTCCCTGTAATTTTTTCCATCTGTCAATTTGAGTTTTGCATTCAGTGCCAGGAAAAAAATGGTTAGGTCGCCGATGGGTGATGCATTGATAAAATTCCCGCCAACCGTTGCCATATTCCTAATCTGGGTGGAAGAAATCAATTTGATGACCTGGTCCAATGCGGGAAAATGATCTTTGAATATTTGTGATTCAGCCATATCGGTAACAGTAGCTGAAGCGCCCATTTCACAGGTATTTCCATTTTTTAAGATCCCTTTCAGCAATGGCTTGTCAAAAAGAAAATCAATTTCCTCATATACGATCGTGTCGTGTTGCTGTACATACAGATCGGTACCACCGCCCAGGTATTTTGCATGCGCTCCCATATAACCCTGTCCGTTGGTTGAAAGTGTCAACTTCTGAAGCCTTTCCTTCATATCCAAAAAATAAGGAGGTATCATGTTATTTTCTACAGCAAAATGCAATGCATCTTTATCATTACGTTGTTGCATTTGGCCATTGATGATCGCTGCAGCCCTTTCAATTGATTTATAACCGGTGCAACGGCAAATATTTCCATTTACCGAATCAATGGCATTTGAATAAGAGGGCTCTTTTTCACTTACACAGAAACCAGCCAATGATACAATGAAACCCGGTGTACAAAATCCGCATTGGGTAGCACCCTCCTCTGCAAAAGCTGCTTGCATAGCATTCAGTCCATCCAGGTTGATGCCTTCAATGGTCACAATGTGTTTACCATTTGCATTGCCCAAAGGCATCAGGCAACTGGTAGCACTGCTGTAAATAAGTTTGTCATTTTTAATTTCACCGGTTAAAATGGTACAGGCACCACAATCACCTTCCCTGCACCCTATCTTTGTACCGGTAAGATGCTGTTGGTAGCGGATAAAATCCAACAGGGCAAGTCCGGGTGGGAGTGCTGTTTTAATGTGCTTATCATTTAATATAAATTGTATCAAACCAGGTTTATTATTTAACGATAAAGTTAAGCTAATTGAATAAATGAAACAGTATCACACCGGTGAAAATAGTAAACAAGTTTATTATCGTTTAATTACTTTATGGGTTATCTGTGAAGCTTTTGCAGGAGGCATCATGCATGCGGCGAAACTTCCTTTCTCCGGGCTGATCATCAGCAGCCTTGCTGTAACCTGCATCATACTCATCGCATATTATGTTCCATCCGGAACTGCCATTTTAAAAGCTACTTTGATCGTAGCTGTTTTTAAACTCATATTAAGCCCGCAAAGCCCGCCCACAGCTTACATAGCTGTTTTTTTTCAGGGGCTGATGGGGCAATTGCTTTTACGAAAACATCGTTGTTTCAATGTTGCTGCCATTGTTTTGGCCATATTGGCATTGGTAGAGTCGGCCATACAGAGAATATTGGTTCTTGTGATCGTTTATGGGAACGATCTCTGGAAAGCCCTGAACATTTTCATTCAAAAATTAACAAAAGAAAAAGACCCGACCAATTATAGTTTCATCATTACAGCTTCTTATATTCTGTTACATGCGATTGCCGGAATTTTTGTTGGCATCTATGCCGCCAGGCTGGCAAAAAGATCTGCTGAGTGGAAAAACCATTCCCCCGAATTCATCATTGATAAAAAAGATTTGATTCCTGAAATTATAAATAAGAAGAGCAATAAAAGGAAAAAAATAAAAATAGTGTTTGTAATTACTTGGTTTATTTTGCTGGTATGTTTCATACAATCTTATTTTGATCCTGCAAATGCATTTTTACCACAAGGAATGCTGATAAATATTTTAACAAGGTCTGTATTGATACTGTTGAGCTGGTTCCTGATCTTGTCTCCGCTGCTGATGTTACTGATAAGAAAATTGTTGAAATCACAACAACAGCAATACAGATCGGAGATCAATGAAGTTATGTTGTTGTTACCACAAACAAGATCAATTTTTAAACAGTCATTCAAGTTATCGGAAAATAAAAATGGCATTGCCCGGTTAAAATTATTTTTCAAAATATTATTGATCAATATACTGGCAGATCGGGAATGTCTTTCATAGAATTTAAATAAACCAATATGGATTCAACAGGATTACTGATCGCACTTGCAGGTACTGTTTGTTGGGCGATCTGTATTTTCCCCTTTACAATTGCAGGCAGGTTAATGACCGTTGGAAGTATGAACCTTTTCCGGCTGGTTGTTGGAACTACGTTGATCATGTTGCTTGCATTGGTTGTTGAATCAAATGATTTCCTGTCCATTTTTTCAGGAAAATATATACAGGCCTGGCTGTGGCTGGGCCTTTCAGGGATCATTGCCCTTGGCATTGGCGATTATTTCAATTACAGGATGTATGTGATACTGAGCCCAAGATATGGCAGTGTACTGTCAACACTTTCCCCTGCAGCTGCTTTGTTGTTGGGCATAAAATTATTAGATGAGCATATCAACCTGGTTGGAATTGCCGGCATGATCATAACAATCGTTGCAGTGATGAGTATAAGCCTTGGCCGGACTGAAAGAAAAAGCATTCCGGATCATGGGCATGGCAGTGTTTTTAAAGGAATTTTTTTTGGGATCATTGCAGCCATTTGCAATGGTGCCGGGCTTGCCATCAGTAAAAAGGGATTTATGATGCAGGCGTCAACAGGGAATAACATACATCCGGTTTCTGCATCATTTATAAGATTTATTACAGGAACATTGGTCATTGTACTGGTAACTTTATTGAATAAAAAACTTATTGCCAACTGGCAAAACATCAAAGCACAACCAATGTCAACTTTAAGGATAGTATTTACGGGAACCATATTCGGGCCGGTTCTTGGAGTAAGTTTTGCCTTAATTGCCATTCAGTATATTGATGTGGCTGTTGCACAAACCATTTTTGCATTGGTTCCTGTTGTTGCGTTATTGATATCGCACATTGTTTACAAAGAAAAAATAACAGGATATTCTTTGGCCGGAGTGTTGGTTGCCATTGCAGGAGTAGCCTTGCTGATCTGGAGAATCAGAATCATCACTTTTTTTCAATAAAGTTTGATCAATAGCCCCTTTCAAGCAACCATTTTTTTCTACGTTGTTTTTCAGCTTCTTTCAGCCCGAATTTTTTGATAGATTTTTCCTGTATGTGTTTTACAGCATCGGGAATAGAATCAGTGAACAGGCAATATTTCAGGTCATCGGCTGAAATGGTTCCTCTTTCCTTCATCTTTTCAATGTGTTCAATCATATCCTTGTGATATGCAATATCAAATATAATGATCGGAAATTCGCTCAGCATTTTTGTCTGGATCAGGGTAAGTGCTTCAAAATATTCATCCAGTGTGCCAAAGCCGCCGGGCATTACTACAAATGCATAAGAATATTTTATTAAAAGTGTTTTTCGAACAAAAAAATATTTAATGCTGACCCATTTATCAAGATAAGGATTGGGTTTTTGTTCATGCGGCAACACAATATTACAACCAACACTTCTGCCACCTACTTCTTGTGCACCCCGGTTGGCAGCTTCCATCACACCGGGGCCGCCACCGGTCATTATGGTAAAGCCAAGTTTCGCAATTTCCCCCGCAAGTTCCTGTGTTTGCTTATAGGTAGAATCCCCCTCTTTAAACCTGGCCGATCCGAAAATGGTAACACATGGCCCTACAAAATGTAATATCCTGAAACCTTTGATGAATTCCCGTAAAACATTGAAACTAAATCGCAATTCTTTCCAGCGGCTTTGCGGGCCTTCCAGGAATTTGATCTCTGATTTTGTCATGAGAGGAATTTTTTTTCAAATGTATTGAATATAAAAAATCCTGCAAAAGTTATAAGCAACCAAGTTAAATTTTTATGTCTGCCAAAGAACATTCTGGAAGAATTAAAGTGGCCGGTTGACAGTCCTTTCTGATCGTAGTAATGTACTGGCCTACAACAAGGCAGGTTTGCATTAATAATTGGAATGACAATTTTAAGAAAAAATATTCTTTAGATGAATATCTTAAATGTCTGAATGGATTTATGATTTGCAGGAATCTCACATTAAAATTACCGGGGAGGAATACACGCAAATTATACTCTAAGAGCAAATAAAAGATTAATGAGAATAGATTAGCTGGATAAAAATTTTGACCTTGAGGCATTCTTAAAATTTTTGAAATCAAATTAAAGTATATGAAAAAAATAAATAAAAAAGATTTGTTATTTCAAAAAATACTATTACATTTACTTTAACGGTTTCAATTAATCAATTGAAACTTCCTTTTTAAACTACAAGACGACTGCAACCTTTCACCTGCATTTTTTTACAACTTACCGGATATATCATATTCTAGATATGAATATGCTATTACTGTTATAGTAATTCAATTATAAATGATTGAAACTATTATGCTTTTGCTTAAGAATGAGAACAGGGAATATTTCAATAAAAAGAAAATTCTCTATCCCTTTTTGCACAATCTCAACATACCGAGAACATTCAACTTTGTTATACAATTCAATAATACCTCCTAACATATTTCAAGAAACCGAAGAAACTACATTACAAATTAAATCCCCCTTTGAAAGAAATCAGTTTACAGTTCACTTATTTAATCATTCACGGTAAATTTTATAAAACTTTCAGCAATTGGCTGACAGTACAAAATTTACTTCTTGCTGATGTTATTTATTAATAGACCTTAAATAATATGATTTGAATTATTATTTTCTGTAACTAAACATTAAATCTTAACAACTTAAACCCTTAACAATGAACAAATTTCTTACAAAAACAAAACCCTTCTCCAACTTTCCACGAAAGTTGTTTAAGCTGGCTATTTTGGCTTTGGTAATGATTTGCTTTCTCTCATTAAAAACCGAAGCATCCCATTACAGGTATGGTAATATATCCTGGAACAGGGTTAACTCAACTACCCGAACGATCACAATAACAGTAACCCAGGCATGGCGGCGGAGTTTCTTTGGAAC
>JAYSWW010000103.1:0-2088 GCA_043717805.1 Ferruginibacter sp. | reverse complement strand
GCACAAAGTTAAAATACTTTGTGCCGTTGTTGAATTTAATTTGTTGCCATAGAATCGCTGGCCACAACTAATAAGAAATGACTTTACCGTTCTGCGAGTTTGCTTTTTTTGTAGCCATACATAAAATAAATGATGATACCCAGGATCAGCCAGGCTATGAACCAAACCCAGTTACTTTTCGTCATGCCGGTAAGCAGGTACATACAGGTTATCATACCCATCAATGGAATGAGAGAATATTTTTTTATAAATGCAAAAACAGAAAGCAATAATGCGCTTATCCAGAAAATGATGAGGGAAATATTAGGAAGTGCAAGATCCATGAAACTGGATTTGCCACTGGTAAATGCAGCATTGGTGCTGAAATCAAAATTAAACAGGTCGGAGAAATAGTTGTTCGATAATAGTTTTGCCAATAAAAGAGAAGCAAGCACAATCAAGGGGAAAATAAATTGCCCGTTGATATATGGAAGGTGAAAACGCCCTCCGATTTTTTCTTTTCGTGGTATTAACAATACACCACCGCAAACAAGTACAAAAGCGAACAGCGTTGCAATACTGGTAAAATCGAGTACAAATGTTTTGTCAGTAAATAGAATAGGTATACCAACAACCAATCCTGTAACAATGGTAGCAAAAGAAGGCGTTTTAAACTTTGGATGAATTTTTTGAAATACAGGAGGCATCAGTCCATCCCTGCTCATACTCATCCAGATGCGTGGTTGCCCCATTTGAAAAACAAGCAAAACGCTTGTCATGGCAACTACTGCTGTGATGGCAACAAAGAATTGCATCCAACCTACATTTAAATTTTGTTTTTCAAAAATAAACGCAAGAGGATCACCAATACCATCAAAATTCCTGTAATTGACAGCCCCGGTCAGGACCAATGTCAATAAAATATAAATTACCGTGCATATCACCAGGGAATAGATCATACCTCTCGGAAGATCGCGTTGAGGATTTTTACTTTCTTCTGCCAGCACACTCACTGCATCAAAACCGATGTAAGCAAAAAATACACTTGCAACTGCCAGCATCACTCCTTTGAAGCCATTTGGCATGAAAGAATTTACGCCTTCATCATTGGGCGGTGCCCAGTTGTGCGTCAATCCATTTGAAAATACCAGGTAACCACCTACAATGATGATCAATGTAACAACTGCTATTTTCAGTATCACCATCACATTGCTGAAATTCCTGCTTTCCTTTACGCCACGGTATACAAGGTAAGTGATGAGGAAATTAATGATCAAGGCAGGCAGATCCAGTATAATTCGCAACCCGCCAATAACAGGAGCTGTATTCCAGGCAGCGAGTTCTTCTGCATTTGTGCTGCCACGCTCAATGGCATGTTTTGCTTCTAAATAACTGGTAGATAAATATTCAGGTATATGTACATTTAATTTACTCATCAGAGAAGTGAAATAATCACTCCAGCTATAAGCCACATAAATATTGCCGATGGAATATTCCATAATCAATGCCCAACCGATCACCCATGCAAATAATTCACCAAAACTTGCATACGCATATGTATACGCACTACCTGCTACCGGTATTCGACTTGCAAATTCTGAATAACACAAAGCAGTGAAAGCACAAGCGATCCCGGTGATCACAAATAACAAGATCACCCCGGGCCCGCCATGAAACACTGCAAAGCCAAGGCTGCTGAAACTACCAGCCCCTAAGATGGCTGCAATGCCAAAAAAGGTGAGGTCCTTTACCGTTAAAACTCTGTGAAGTGAATGCCCGTCTGCATGCGGATCATCACTACCCTCAGCCAAAATACTGGATATATTTTTTCTCCGGAACAGGGAATTACTCATGTTTATCTTGGTTTATTAAAGTAAAATAGGTAATTATTATTTAGGCGAGAAATTTTTATTGTCCCGGCAGTTGATCAAAGGTCATCATCGTTGCGTCGCACACTTGAACAGCATACCATTGTGTAGCATCTTTGCTAAATGGTCTGACGTCCTCGTCTGATCATTTAGCAAAGATAAGTAGCAACAGGTCAGACGTTCTCGTCTGATCATTTAGCAAAGATAAGTAGCACAAGGTCAGACGAGGGCGTCAGATCGG
>JAYSWW010000102.1:0-2094 GCA_043717805.1 Ferruginibacter sp. | reverse complement strand
GGATCTGTTACGATCGTTGATTGCTCCGCTCCGCCAAAGCCTACCACTCCGTAATTTACTGTGGCATCATCAAAGGTTACAGGAAGATTCATTTGGGTTTGTGCAAATGACAAAACAGACATGAACGAAGCAGCGAGGAAAATATAAAATTTTTTCATCTTCAAATTTTTTTTGCTTGGATAAAGCAGTTGATTGAACTTATAAATAACTTTTATTGGTATTGGATCCTAAAGCGGAATTGATCTTAAATAATTAAATCAAGGAATCATTTTATAAACCCTGACATAATCTATTTCCATAGTTGCCGGAAAAATGCTGTTATCTACTCCCTGAACACCTCCCCAGTTTCCTCCAACTGCAATATTCAGCAGCAAATGTTGTCGCTTGTCAAATGGCCAGACTGTAAACCCGTTGCCCTCATTAATAAATTCAAAATATTTTTCGCCGTCAATAAAGCTCCTGATTGCATAGGGTGTCCACTCTGTAGAATAAACATGAAAAGCATCAGTAGCATCCGGGATTATTTTAGTTCCGGTTTTTTGTGTACCCCGACCTCCGTTGTAAGCAGTTGTATGAATGGTACTGTGAATTTTATTCGGGTCATAACCAACATGTTCCATGATATCAATTTCACCTGATGCAGGCCAGATTCCGTATTGCTGATCAGTTGACAGCATCCAGATAGCAGGCCATGTTCCCCTGCCTTTTGGGATTTTTGCTTTCACTTCAAATCTGCCATATAAAAAATCACCTTTCCCTTTTGTAACCAGCCTGGCAGAAGTATATTCCATTCCGGAATTGTTTTCCTTCTTTGCTTCTATGATCAGGTTACCATTGTTTATACGTGCATTTCCACTGTTGGTATAATATTGCAATTCATTGTTACCCCATCCGGATCCCCCAACATCATAATTCCATTTTGCCGGATCAGGAACACCGTTTGTATTAAAGTTGTCTTCCCACATTGGCGTAGTTTCAAAAGCCCAGTTTTTATCCACTGGCGGCTCATATGGAACTGCTTGTGGAATGTCTTTCTTTTCGGTGCAGGCAAAAAATGCAGCACATAACAATGTGATGATTGAATACATTTTAAAATTATTTTGCATGATGAAATTTTTATTATTGTGGAATAAATTTGAATTGGAATACAGTGCTTGTTCCGTTACCAGCTCTTAATAAAATTTTATTTGCACTGATCTCAATAATGCGGTAAACATTCTCAGCAGGCACATCAGTGGTACCAATAAAAATATTGGGTGGTGCTGAAGGCAATTGCAGGGTAGCCAATCCGGCTACTCCCCCGGTAGTGGCGCCGAATGTATAAGCAATGTCGGTATAAGACCTGTCGGACCCGCAATTATAATTCGGTGTAATGTTACCGCCATTAAAGGTTGACCCATTTGCATTGTAAGAAACTTTATCTGCAGTTGTGAAGGTATAGACATCATCTGTCTGACAACCCGCATCAAGCGGACCGCCGGCAAAATACTGAGTAGGGTCTGCTTCTGTACCTACAGTAATGGAATTCGCACCCGGAGTAGGATCTAGTTTCCAGCCCTTGCTGCTGCCACCGTTCAACAATGCTTTGATATCAGCCAGTGTTAACGATACTACTTTTTTCATTTTTACTTCCAATCTTTGTCCGCCTGTTCCGGCCAATCTTCCACGCAGTGTCATTTTTTCTTCAGAATAAGAAGCAATTTCATAATTGTTATTATCAACCACATCTGTAGTGCCAATAAACGGATTTGTACCCCCTGCAACCACATTGTCCAATATGATTTGAGGAAGTTGTCCGGCGATAACTACCACTTTATATTTTTGTGCATTGGCTTTTGGTGCCTGGCAACTAAATCCCGCCTGAGCATCAAACGTTTGTCCGTTGGCGTCGTATTCAAACTTGCCATCTGCATAAAATTTATACAGGTCATCTTTCTGGCAATTGGCGGCCGGGCCCGAGAAAAAAACCTGTGTTCCGTCAGGAGATAAGACCTTTATCGCATCCGCATCTGTACTCCAGGTCCAGACACTGTTATTACAACCTGTTAACTTGTTAAAAAAATCATTCTGGCAGGCATCAATTACATAAATTCT
>JAYSWW010000101.1:0-2095 GCA_043717805.1 Ferruginibacter sp. | reverse complement strand
CCCGCATTTTTATGATTTACCAGCATGTCATTCAATCCCTGGTAAATGATCATTTCGGGATAACTTCCCTTGTAAGACGGATTCTGTTCTGTTACTTTTTTAATAAGTTCATCTTTTGAAAATTTTCTTGTACCCACTATCACGCCTGCCGAGCCGAATGCATTTCCGGCCAGTTTATAAGCCCCCCCTGCAAATATGGCACCTGCTTTAAAGGTCTCAGGATGTGTGGCCATCATGACAACTGCCATAGCAGCACCGGCAGAAAGCCCTGTTATAAATACCCTGCTCTTATCAACCGGATAATGCTGCTGCATATACAATATCTCCTGGAAGATCGATTCGCATTCGCCCTGTCCTTTATTGATATCTGAATTCCTGAACCAGTTAAAACAGGTACTGACATTGTTCAAAAATTTTTGCTGGGGATACACAACAATAAAATCGTTTAGCCTTGCCAGTTTGTTCCACCCGGTCAGCCGGGCAACTTCCTCTGCAGACTGGCCACAACCATGCAATACAATAACAAGTGGTTTTAATGAAGAATCTTTGTTATGTTCATCAGAATAAACAAACATCTTTAAATGACCTGGATTGTTCCCAAAATGATCAACCTGCTGCAATGAATCAGGCCGCTGTGCAAAAACACAGGAACATGCATGAAGAAAATACAAAAAAAATATCAATAGGAATCTGATCATAAAAACCAAGGATCACCGTTAACTTGAGGAATATCATACATCATACATCATACATCATACCTCAACCACTTCCCCTTCCAGGTCGTAATCAAAAGCTTTTGTGATCTTCACATGTAGAAATTCACCGATCGGTAATTTCTTATTGCTTTTAATTATGACTTCATTGTCTACTTCCACACTATCAAATTCTGTACGTCCAATAAAACGGCCTGCTTCTTTCTTATCAACCATCACTTTCAATGTCTTTCCAACTTTTGCCTCATTTTTTTCCAGGCTGATATCCTGTTGTACTTCCATGATCTCCAGGGCCCTTGCTTCTTTTTCATCCGCAGGTACATCATCAATAAGATCAAAAGCGCTTGTCTGTTCTTCGTGGCTGTATGTAAAGATCCCAACCCGGTCGAAACGCATTTTTTGTAAAAATGTCTTTAGCTCCTCCACATCATCCCTTGTTTCACCGGGGAATCCTGCGATCAGAGTGGTGCGGATACAAATATCGGGTATGCGATAACGTATCTCTCCTATAAGGTCTTCCATTTCCTCCCTGCTTATCTGTCGTTTCATTGCTGTCAGCATATTATTGGAAGCATGCTGCAACGGCATATCAAGGTAATTGCAAATATTTCCACGCTCTTTGATCGCATCAATAATGTCTAACGGAAATTTTGAAGGATAAGCATAATGCAACCTGATCCATTCAAGCCCTTCTACATCTGCAAGTGCATGCAATAACCTGGGCAGTTCTCTTCTCTTATAAATATCCAGCCCGTAATAAGTAAGTTCCTGTGCAATCAGCATGACTTCCTTAACACCTCTCTGAACTAATTTTTTAGCTTCTTCAACCAATGATTCAATTGAGCGGCTGATGTGTTTACCTCGCATTAAAGGAATGGCACAAAATGAACAGGTCCTGTTACAACCCTCACTGATCTTCATATAAGCATAATGACTGGGTGTGCTCAGCAGTCTTTCCCCGATCAGTTCGCCTTTATAATCAGCTTCAAACTGTTTTAAGATCATCGGCAATTCCATTGTTCCGAAATAAGCATCTACTTCAGGTATTTCTATTTCAAGGTTTTGCTTATATCGTTCACTGAGGCAACCGGTAACATAAACCTTGTCCAGTTTCCCTTTCTTTTTCAGGTCTATATGTTCCAGGATGGTATTGATGCTTTCTTCCTTGGCCTTTTCAATAAAACCACAGGTGTTTATGATAACAATGTTGTGATCCTTTTTACCACTTTCATGCACTGTATCTATTTCATTGGCGAGTAATTGTCCACTAAGTACTTCACTATCAACCATATTTTTACTGCAGCCAAGGGTAATGATGTTTACTTTGTCCCGTTTGGTGGTTTTTGTCTTCATAATCAGGCGGCAAAGGTAACAAAAGATAG
>JAYSWW010000011.1:0-16045 GCA_043717805.1 Ferruginibacter sp. | reverse complement strand
GAATTGTGGTATCGGTTTCATTCATTACCCGGGCTGTGGCCGGCGGCGTTGAACATTCCGGCTCACTACCCGGAGTTGGCTGAGATGAACAGTTAGCTGCAGATGACCAGTTCCGGTATTGATAGATCTTGTCATCCCTGTAGCCGGAAATATAAGGCCACCCATAATTTTTCCCCGCATACAACTGGTTGATCTCATCGTCTTCCGCAGGGCCGTTTTCTGCACTGTACATTTTTGCCCCGGTATAACTTTGTGTTCCGTTTTTAGCAAATACCAGGCTATTGGGGTTTCTGTGACCAAATGTATAAATATGGCTTTGTATTGATTTAATGACAGGATTATCTGAAGGAATGGTTCCATCCATATTGATTCTTAAAATTTTTCCCTGGTAAGCAATGTAATTTCCTGAACTTAATTCAGCCATTGATGGTACATCCTGGGCCTTGTTGGGATTGCACTTTAACGCAAACTGGTTGGCACCCTGGTCGCCAACAGAATAATATATTTTCCTGTCCGGGCCAACCAGTAATCTGCCTGAACTGTGGTCTGTACTTGCCGGGATATTCTGGATGATGATGGTTTCATTTCCCGCGGGATTTGTAATGGTTGTATTTTTTACGGGGTAACGTGCGATCCGGAGTTTTCTGATCCCTCCTCCTGCATCATAAACATACGCCACGAAAAAAGAATCTACCGAAGGATAATCCGGATGCAATGCCAAACCCATCATTCCATCCTGGCTGATTGAAGTTACCGGTGAACCACTGGTTGTAAATTTTACACTCCCTTTTATATCCAGGATAATTCTTCTTATTCCTGTCAATGGATCTACTTTAATAACCCTGCCTCTTTTCTCGCTGATCCACAAAGAATCATCAGGGCCATATAAAATTTCAAAAGGATGCTGAAGAAAATACCTGTCTGATGATAATGCCGGAAGTTGGTTCAGTACCTGTTTGTTTGTAAATGTTTCACCCTGGGAATAACAGGCGAAATGTAAAACACAGAGGCAGATCAGAAAAAGCGGGTTGGTTTTTTTCATAAAATAGGATTTTACAGGCACAATTAACTCCTGGGATTCGAAATTCCTGTTTTACGGATTGGCGGATAACCTGGTTGAGAACGAAATAGTTTATTTAAAAGTATCCATGCGCAAAAAGTATTCCTGTTTATTAAATTGCAAAAAAATAAGATTCGTTAAAATGGATTACGGAATCACTTAATAAAAAATCATATTAGAATATCAATATAAAATTGATACAGTTTTTATGTTCTTTTAATAAAAAACATACCATTTTTTAAACATATTTTTTATCTTTTATAACTGTATATAATACTAAGAAAAACCCAGTAGTATAAATACTTCCAGGCAATTCAATACAGGTATTTTATACTACAAAATCAAGCTTTTTTGTATTTTATTCCTGGTCTGCAAAATAATTTATAACAACCTACGTTGTCCTAATTGATATCCATCCAATCCATGTAGTTTTTTAATCATCTAAATCCAATTAGTATGAAAAAACATTTACATGAAATGTTGGGTATTTCTATTATTCTTCTCTGCTTCATTGATCATTCAGCATTTTCCCAGGGAACAAATCGTGTAGACGTTGGGAAGAGTTTTGCCAACATCAGCAAATTGTCTACAGGCGGAACTTTTAACCCCGGCGATACAATTGAAGTCAGGGTAACCATTGCAGTCATTACACAAACCACATACACGGCCATTGACAGTGTACAGGTTTTTGACAATGTACCCGCTAAAACAACTTATATCACCGGTTCATTAAGAGTTGCTACCAACCAGGGACTTACTTACAAAGGCCCTTTTACAGAATCGGCTGACGGAGACCAGGCAAGCAATGTTGCAGGAAATATCATGATCAACTTAGGAAAAAATGCCAATGGAACAATGGGTGGCCGTATCCGATCGGATACCAGTAAACCCAGCTTTTACAATTCCCATTGCATCATGATGGCATGTTATCGTGTAAGGATCAATCCCACTGCAGTTTATGGAGATACCATTTTTATTGGGGGAAGTATAAAATATAAAATAGCAACTCCGGCAACCGGATGGATAAATACTGCATTTCCTATTTACAAAATAAAATTATTACAAAACAACGGTTATTGTTCCAATGGCTCTGGTATTAGTGCAGCATCCGATTCTGCAGGAACTTTTGCCAGTGGTAAATCACAGAACAGGGTTGCGGCACTGGCATTTGCAACTACCTATGTGAAACAAAATATTTCAACCGGTCAGCCAAATGATTATTATTATGCGATCGTAAATAACAGCAGTGCAGACGGGTGGACAATTCCGAATTCAACCATGCCTGAATCACCTGCATTGCATCGTGTATTTGGATTGTGGGATATAGGCGGTGATCATACAGGATCTTCAAACAGCAATATTGGCAATCCCCCTGCAGCTCCGGGTGCCAGGGGGGGATATTTTGTATTGGTAAATGCGAGTTACAATACTGATATGGCTTACCAGGAAACGTTGTCAAATTTATGCCCCAACACTTATTATGAATTCAGTGCATGGTATAGAAATGTTTGTCCCAGGTGCAGTTGTGACAGCAATGGAAGAGGCAGCGGTACAGCCGGATTCATTCCTTTCACCGGGAATGATTCATCAGGTGTAAGGCCGAATCTTACATTTGAAATTGACGGGCTGGCTTATTATACAACCGGTGATATTAAATACGACAGGGTAAAGCCATGGAAACAATATGGTTTTACTTTTATTACAAAACCAACTCAAACAACTGCAAATTTTGTGATCAGGAATAATTCACCCGGTGGCGGTGGAAACGACTGGGCAATTGACGATATCAAAGTAGCACATTGTGGCCCGTCTTTAACCATGAACTATAACCCAATCGTGTTGGGATGCCAGGCAAATCCTTTTGTAGTAAATCTAAGAGATACGATTCGATATGTTTATAACAATAGTTACATCTATTATAAATGGCAGAAAAGCAATGTTGGCGGAACGGTATGGGCTGATATGGCCGGTCCCGGCACATCCGGTGTTGGCTCACCAACACTGGTTAGTGGCCAATACCAGTTTATTGCAATACTTCCACCATTTCTGGCATACCCTGCAGACAGTGGTACATATTACAGGGTGATCGTTGCCACTACTGCGGCTAACCTTACAGGTAATTGTGCATACAATGACGGATCTTCAACTATGATCAAAGTGATAAACTGTGGTATTTTATTGAATGCAAATTTCAGTCATTTCAAAGGGCAGTTGATAAATAAAAGTTCTTTCCTGAGCTGGTCAACACAGGGAGAACAGAACATGTATAAATTTGAAATCGAAAAAAGCAATGACGGGATGACTTTCAATATGTTTGCTTCTGTTATTGCCAGAAATACACCCGAAGCATGGTATAATTTTACAGACCCCGAATTAATTACAAATAAAACCTATTACAGGATAAAGATGATCGACAACGACGGTTTACTCAAATACAGCAATGTTGTTTTATTAAGCCCCGATCTGCGTTTTGAAGTAAGGCCGTTAAAGAATCCGTTTATGAATACGATTTCTGCAGAAGTGATCATTCCCGAAGACGGAAAGTTGAATCTGAACCTTTTCAATGACAAAGGACAACTGATTAAAACCACACAAATGGATGCAAAAAAAGGCATCAACATCACAACAATGGAAAATATTATTGCATTAGATGGAATGTACTTTTTATCCTTAAGCTTTAAAAATGAAACAATAAAAACAAAACTTGTAAAACTTAATTGATATAGTAACACAATGCAACTTTCATAGGAGTTGTATCATAAAGCCCCTTTTAATTCGGGGGCTTTATTTTATTTTTCAAGTGCAATTAAAATATTTGAACCCTGGTAGTTTCATAAACTTCAGTAGCCGTTACAGGAAGGTCGTTTATTTTATCATAGATCACTCCTTTTCCTTTTGCATACCAAACTTCTTCTACTGAATAATCAACATTACCGGATCCAATATTATACTGGTAGGTATAAATGACTTTGATTACATTGTTGTATGTATTTCCTGCAATAACAGCAGTGGCTCCCTTTTCTGTTATTTTAGCAAGGATCAGACCTGATGCCGGCAAACCGTTGTACGTATTGTTTCCTAAAACTATATCCCAGGTTAAATTTATAGCCTGGCTGGAATCAAGTAATAAACCATCTATGCTAAAAGGGCTGCCAAAACCATAACTGTCATCAAACAACTTGTAATACTTGCCTCCGTTTTTACGATGATAAAATGAATCAACCGGAACCGCAAGAGTTTTCTCTTCAAATATTTTATAGGTTACCGCGTTAATTATTTTTGTATTTGGGCTCACCTGGATATAAGAAGTATCCGCTGCTGTTCCGCCAACAAGCTTATTTGACCAATTGCTAAATGGAGTTTCAGGAACATAATCCTCATTGGCTGCATCGAATGTTACTGAGAATGTACAGGTAGAAATTCCGGCAGTAGCTGTAAAGTTAAATATACCAGTGCTGGCGGGCGTTCCCGAACCTGTAAGCGTTATTTGCTGAGGCCCTCCTGCAGCCGTAAAAGTACCACTGCCGCTGAAACTTACTCCATTCACGGTATTTGTTCCTATTGTATATGTTCCCGGGTTTATAACGGTAGCGTTTACAAGAACAACATTTGATGAAGCCAGCGGAACCCCTACAGTATAAACGCCTGTATAATTTGCGCCCGAGCATGCACCTGCTGCAACATTCAACGTATAAACAGCGGGTCCGCCTCCGCCGGATGGCAATACAGACACACTGAATGTACAGGTTCCTGATAAATTCGTAACAATTGCATTAAATATTCCGGGTACCAACGGCATGCCTGCACCATTTAGAGTTACAGATTGCACACCAAAAGTTGTAAACACACCAGCCGAAGTAAACAACATTCCATTTACCGAAGCCGCCAAAAGGGTATAAGTGCCAAGAGCTGTTACATTAACGGTAATGGTTACTGTATTATTAACATCCAATGCAGTTCCTTGCGTATAGGTGCCATTAATAGTAGCACCTGAACAGGTTCCCGGAGAACCGCCCAAAGTAAAAACCGCAACACCTGTTCCTGATCCTATTACTGTAATATTTACTTTGCAGACAGTACTGTCAAAACGAATGGTAAACATATCCACCTGCGAAACCAGGGGCTTTCCGGTTGCATATAATCTTACAGTGTTTATACCCGAAATACCAAGGGTGCCTGTTCCCCTGAAAGAATAACCATTTAATGTATCTGATTTAATATCATAAGTACCGGTTGATGTCAGATTAACCTGTACATCAATAAAATTGGTATTGTCTAAAAGTGAATCTGCTTTAAATATACCATTGATCAAAGCAGGCAGGCAGTCGCCCGTTATATCCGACTTTAAAGTACCATGTGCAAGGCCATCTGTTTGAAAATCCAGTTCCTTCTGGCAGGAGGCAATAAAAATTATTGAAGTAACTCCTATGAATAAATATTTTAAAAATTTCATTCCGGCTATTTTTATATTTTCTATAAAATTAATTTTTTAAGAGATATGTGACGTATCATCTGCCAGGGCTCCCGTTTCAATGGTATGATGCTCATCTACCTTGTTGTGATGCCTGAAAAACCGTTTTTGAAAAACAAGGATTGTAATGATCCCTGTACTGATCGAAGCGTCAGCCAGGTTAAAAATGGGACGAAAAAATTCAAAACTTTGACCTCCCCATCCCGGGACCCATGTAGGAAAATGTCCCTTAATAACAGGGAAATAAAGCATGTCCACCACATTGCCATGTAAAAAAGAAGCATATCCATGTTTTGAGAAAACAGCCAGTCCGTCATAACCCATGTATTCATTGATCTGTGGATCAAAAGTCATGCCTTTATCGAAGATCAATCCATAGAAACAAGAGTCAATTAAATTACCCAATGCTCCGGCATAAACAAGAGCTGCGCATATAATAAATCCATTGTGATTATGTTGCCGGATGATCTTACCCATGTACCAGGTTCCGAAAATAACAGCAGCGAGCCTAAAAACAGTTAACGCCATTTTACCCCAGTTGCCTCCAAACTTCCAGCCATAAGCCATGCCCGGGTTTTCAACAAAATACAATTGAAACCAGTTTCCCGCTACGTGATGGGAAGTATTCAATTGATAATTTGTCTTAATATAAATCTTCAATACCTGGTCTGCTATTACGATCAGTGCAATAATAAAAATTAAATGTCTTGCTTTCATCCTCATTAAAATTTGGAGGGATTTCAACCCTTTTTATGAATTTACCTTAAAACCAGCGCCCGCAAAGATATGCTTATGGTCATTTAAATAATTAAAGTCTGTCAAATCGTTTGGCACATATCAACAGCATCGGTTTTGATAAATGATTCAAACTTCCTGGCTGATTTTCAAAACTGATAATTTTATTTTATTACCGTAAATTACTCTTCATAATAAATCCGTTTTACCCGTTGCGAAATATTTGTAAGTATCTCATACGGGATCGTATTTGCCCAGGATGCAACTTTTGTGACAGGCAGCTTTTCTCCAAAAACAATAACCGCATCTCCCTCACCAGCATCAATGCCGGTGATATCCAGCATAGTCATATCCATACAAACATTTCCAATCACCGGTACCAATTGATCGTTCAAAAGCATCTTACCATGGCCATTGCTTAATATTCTCGGGTATCCATCTGCATAGCCAATACGCACAGTTGCAATAACTGAATCTTTTTCTACCTTTCCCTTTCTGCTATAACCCACGCTTTCTCCTTTTTTAACTTTTTTTACCTGTGAGATGGTTGTTTTTAAAGTTGTAACATTTTCAAGTTTCATTCCGGCACCTGCCCCATAAAGGCCAATTCCAAGCCGTACCATATCAAATTGCAAATCGGGATGCCTTTTAATGGCAGCAGTATTGGCTATATGTTTTAGGAATGAATAGCCAATTGCATGTTCGATCTGCGAACTCATTTTTATAAATAAATTTGCCTGCGTCCGGGTAAACTCATCCTGTTCCTTTTCATCACTTGCTACCAGATGAGAAAAAACAGAAATGATCTTAAACTGGAATGAGACAGCTAAATTTTTACAAAGTGTTTCCATGTCTGTTTCGACAAAACCAAGCCGGTTCATCCCTGTATCCAGTTTTATATGCACCGGAAATTCTGAAAGATTATGTTGTTGCAGGAAGCGATTGAAAGAATCCATCATATTAAATGAATACAATTCCGGCTCAAGCTGGTATTGTATGATATTATTAAAACCTGCTTCTTCTGTATTCATAACCATAATGGGTAAACGGATGCCTGCTTTCCGAAGCGACACCCCTTCGTCGGCATAAGCCACAGCCAGGTAATCCACAGAAGCATGCTGCAAAAGGCTTGCTATTTCGTAGCTTCCGCTTCCATAACTGAAAGCCTTTACCATAGCCATTAATTTTACAGACTTATTCAGCAACAGGCTGTATTGTTTCAGATTATTGCGCAATGAGTTCAGGTTGATCTCCAATACCGTTTCATGCATTTTTTGTTCAAGTGCATGGCTTATTTTTTCAAAACGAAAAACGCGGGCTCCTTTTAACAAAATAGTTTCATCATTGAAATGTATTGAAGACTGATGTTTCAGAAACTCTTCGGTAGATTCAAAGAATGTTTTATTATTCAGTTCTTCAAAAACATTCGCATGTGCTGATATTTGAGGGCCAATGCCGATAAACCGGTGAAGTTCTTTCCTGCTTAAAATGGAAGAAATATTCTTATAAAGTTCATCGGCAGAAAAACCTGATTGCAATACATCACTTAAAATGACAGTTCTTTTATTGTGTTGCTGCTGTTGCGCAAGGAAATCGAGTGCAATACTGAGCGAATTCAGGTCGGCACTGTAACTGTCATTTATGATAGAACAGTTGTTGATCCCTTCTTTCAATTCAAGGCGCATTTCCACCGGGCGAAGCTGGTATATATTTGCTGCAATAGATGCTATATGAATATTCAGATGAAGCAACACACAACAACAAGTTATCGCATTGTGAATAGCAGCATCATCGGTAAATGGAATTATGAAATTGAATTCGTGACCAAGGTAACGGCAAAATATAGTTGAACTGTTATTTCCTTTCTCAATTTTATTGATAAAAAGATCTGCATTTACTCTTTGGCTCCAGCTAAACAGCCTGGTGTTACTGTTGGTTTCCTGTTGAAAAACAGTCAGCGATTCCTGTAATGCTACATCATCGGCACAATAGACAATAACTTCACTGTTGCTGAACAATTGAAGCTTTTCATATATTTTTTGGTGTAGATCTTTAAAGCCTTCCGCGTGTGCATCCCCAACATAAGTAAACACGCCTATTTCAGGATCAATGATCTTTTGCAGCTGTTGCATTTCTCCCGGTTGAGAGATTCCTGCTTCAAAAATACCCAATGTATGCGATGCATTCATGTTCCAAACACTCAGCGGTACACCTATTTGTGAATTATAGCTCTTGGGACTTCTCACAATATTGTATTCGCTGTTCAACAATTGGTAAAGCCATTCTTTTACAATTGTTTTCCCATTGCTTCCTGTGATCCCGATCACAGGGTATTGATACCTATGCCTGTGATGTACTGCTATCTTTTGTAAAGCAAGCAATACATTTTCAACCTGTAGAAAATTCCCCTCAGAACATTTTTCGATTAAACTGGGTTCTACATCATTACCGGTAATAAAACAGCGTACACCCTTATCGTAGAGTTGAATGATATAATTTCCTGCTTTCTTCTGTGGTCCATCGATCGCGAAAAATAAAGTCCCACCCGGAAATAATAATTTCCTGCTGTCGGTTAACAATGATTCGATCACGGGGTCACTGTGCAATTGGCCGGGTTTTATATCCAGGATAACAGCAATATCAGAAAATGTGAGTGAATACATGCTAAATTTAATTTGATCCTTTTTACTTTTCTTCCTTTTCCTGTTCACTGTTGAATACAGAATATAATATCGATCCGCCAATACAAACAACGATCACCATCAATGAGGCCCATACAGGAATATGAACCCATTTTTCCAGCAACATTTTAAGGCCGATGTATAATAAAACCACAGCTATCCCCTGTTGCAAATTACCAAATTTATTTGCCGCACCCTGTAATAAAAAGAATAGACTGCGCAGGCCCAGAACTGCAAAAATATTAGATGAGTAGATCAGTAATTTGTCATTGGGGTCGGGAATGATTGAAAATACAGCCGGAATTGAATCAATGGCAAAAACAATATCGATCAAACCCAGCATCATTACAACCATAGATAATTTCGTTAAAAATATTTTGTTTTCCTTTTTAATAAAAAATTTACCATGGGGTTCTTCGTTGGTTGAACGTAAATATTTATTCATGAACTTAAATGCCCAGTTATTTTCCGGGTCAAAAGAATGATCTTCTTTTGCTGTGAACATTTTAATTCCTGTAATTACCAGGAAGATCCCGAATACATACATGATCCAACTGAACCTGGCTACCAGTTCGCTTCCTATGGTAATAAATATTATCCTGAAAATAATTGCCATCAGGATCCCCATGAGTAATACCCTTGAATAATTCAGGGGCTTAACCTTAAAAAAAGAAAAGATGATGATGAATACAAAAATATTATCGATTGAAAGCGACCACTCTAAAAGGTAAGCAGATATATAACGCACGGCGTCTGTCCTGCCATTCTCATACCAGATAAAACCGCAAAAAGCCAATGATAATAAAACCCAGAAAATGGTTTGTATAAAAGCCAGCTTTAAGCTGATAAGTTTATTTTTTTTACTAAGCAAACCCAGGTCCAGGATGAGAGCAATAACAATCACTCCGCTGAAAACAAGATATATTAGTTGTGTTGTATTCATTAACTGATTTTAGAACTGTATTTCCTTCTGCGTAACCATTGAAAAATAAAAGCAAATAAAACAACGAGAGATATGGGTGCAGCAATATTTATTATTTGCCAGTTCGTTTTCTGAACAGCTAATTTTTTTGAATCCAATAACCTGAGTGTATAATCTTTTGCCTTTGCTTCGGAAAGCCCGGATTGGTCAATAAGATAATCGAGGCAGTTTTGCATAAAATCCTTATTGGCAAACCTGAATTCGTATTGTGACCCTACAGTGAATGCATTCATTCCCATTGCAACCGGCTCAGCTTTAACAACATCATTTAAAACCATATCCCCATCTGCTACGATGATCATTTTATTGTTACTTATATTTTGCGTTTGGTATTCAGAGCCATATTTTTCCAGGCTGTCTGTCATTGCCTGAGACAATCGATTTTTATACATGGAAGTGAATTTGCCTTCCAGCAAAACAGCCGAAGGTATATCAGCCGTTCTGAATTTTTCATCTTGTGGTGCATTCACATTTTCTTTACCGCTGATAAGAGCAGGAGCAGCCATGATCCTTGAATTGGCTGATGAACTTAGCAAAATGGTCTTTTTTATACCTTCCGCCTCAACAGTATCTATTGAGTTAACAAACCTGCCTGAAACAAAACCCAGGTTTTTATTTACTGGATGATTGGATTTAGATGTAAAAACCGGGAAATAATTCCAGGATAAAAACTCATACTGGCCATTGCCATTCACATCAAAAGGCAACTTATCACTTTGCAAGTCCATGATGAGGTCGTTGTTGATGCGGGCTCCATATTTGAATAAAAGGTCATCCAATCCAAGTCCGCGGTCATAAGCGATCACTTCATTTTTAATACGCAGGCTGTCCATTTCAGCATTGAGCTTATCGGCAAAGATCAGCAGCTTTCCTCCCCGCATCACAAACTGGTCAATCCTTAATTTTTCTATATCGGTGAAAGGAATGGTTGGCTTTACGATCAGCAATAATTTAAAAGTATCCGGAATGAGCGGTTGCGTATTTAAATTAAATGTAAATAGATTATATCCCGGACGCAAAACATTTTCCACCAGGTCATAAGTGATATAACTTCCAACCGGCGGCTCTCCGTTTCCGATAGAATAAGCAATCATTGGCTTTTTCTCTTCAGATAATTTATACATTGCATCTGATAATTGATATTCCATCAGGGCTTCAGCGCTGTTAATTTCCTCTCTTCCAATATTGGGTATACCATTGTATAATTTAACAGGCATAACATTCCCCTTATAACGCATCAAAGCAACCGGGTAAACCAATTGCTGTTGTTCGCCGGTTTTCAATTGTGACTTGAGGTTGATCGGGTATAACCCCATTGCAGCAAGCGTATCACCCCATTTTACAGTGGTCCCTTCCATCACATCATCCGGGCTTACAAAATTGTATTGAAGTTTATTCCCGGCCACTTCTTTAAATTCCTGCAACATATCATTCGTACTGTTGGCAAGCTTTTTAAACCCGCTGGGAAATTCACCCTTTAAAAAAACTTTTATTTCCACCTCAGCTTCTAATTTTTCAAGGAGCTTTTTTGTGGGATCTGATAAAGTAAATCTTTTTTCATTTGTAAGATCAATTCTTGTATGCCAGGCCGATGCCATCCAGTTAAAAGCAAGCAGGAGCAAGATGGTTATCAATAACCAAAATTTACTTTTCCATATTTTATGAATGAAGTTCATTTATCTTTTATGAAGATTTTTTACGGTTATCAATAAAAAAAGAAGAATGACGCTGAAAAAATAGATGATATCCCTGCTATCGAGTACTCCCCTGCTGATGCTCCGGTAATGAAAATCAATTCCAAGCATTTCAATATAATAATCTGCTGTTCCCTGGAAAACGGTTAGTTTGCTTATTGCATTGAAACCAAAATAAACAATGAGGCAGGCAAAAGCGCTTACAAGAAATGCCACAACTGCATTATTGGTAAAACCACTGCAACAAATGCCAATGGATGTAAAAACAGCAGCCAGTAAAAACAATCCCAGGTAACTTCCTGCAAACCTGCCAGTATCAATGGACCCGGATGCACTCAGCGACCTGATGGTTATCACATATATGAACGTAGGAATGATTACAAAAACAATGATCAGCAAAACAGCATTGTATTTTCCCATTACTATCTGCCAGGAGGTAAGTGGCTTTGTTTTTAATATTTCAAACGTACCTGATTTAAATTCATCTGAAAAAGAACGCATGGTAATTGCAGGTATTAAAAAGAGTAAAACCCAGGGTGCCAGTTCAAAAAATTTATCAATGTTCGCATATCCAAATTCGAAAATACTGCTGTCACGAAGCATAAACAGGAATATCCCGTTGATCAACAGGAACAGAATAATGGCCAAATAGCCCGTCAGGTTGCTAAAAAACTGGTTCAACTCTTTTTTACAGATGCTCCACATATGTTTAAAATTGCTGCAATTTACTATTTAACAGGCTAATACAGTGGCTGATACCCATTTGATTAAGATTTTTTTTACTTGTATGCAGCGAATCTTAAAAAAGTGTTGTCATAATTGTGTCACAGGATACCAAAACGAACTACAATACCATTTCATAAGATTTGAACACACGGTGTCACCGTTTGAGGCTTGACAAGCAATTCAAAGTTCAAATAACAAGTTGTTTACCAAAACCAACTGCAATCCTCCGTTTTATACGGGGGATTTTTATTTTTGGGAACCCCAAAAAAAATACCCTTGAAAAAAAATCCCTCCTATTGCGAAATAATTCTTTAAAAAAGCTATCTTGGTAAGGTCAATATCATTTATCATTAAAATCAAATTTTATGAAGAAAGTTTTTGTATTGTTTGCCGGTTGCATCATTTTTTCATTTGGATGTAACAAAACCTCCATCAATGAAGATGGTCAGCAGCCTGTTGAAAATTCAATTTTGAAACCTGGGCGTTGTGCCGCCAACGATGTTTTAATAGAACAATTGAAACAAGACCCGGGTTTGGAAAAACGGATGAATGAAATTGAGAGTTTTACCAAAGCCTATGCACAACATCCATCAAACAGCAGGCTGATTGCCGGAGGTATTATTGAAATTCCGGTTGTTGTAAACGTATTATATAATACAAGTGCACAAAACATATCTCAGACTCAGATACAATCTCAAATAGATGTTTTAAATGAAGATTTCAAAGCTATCAATGCTGATTATAACAATACTCCATCCATTTTCCAGGGAGTTAGATCAGGTGATGTACAAGTAACATTTGTGTTGAACCAGGTCATCAGGAAAAGTACCAATAAAACAAGCTGGACTACAAATGATGCCATGAAAAAATCAAACAGGGGTGGATTGAATCCAACCAGCCCAGCTACCATGCTGAATCTTTGGTGTTGTAATTTAGGTGGTGGTATTTTAGGATATGCTCAATTCCCGGGCGGAAGCAGCGCCACCGATGGAGTAGTGATCGACGACAATGCATTTGGCCGTTCAGGAACAGTTACTGCCCCTTATCACAAAGGAAGAACTGCAACCCACGAAGTTGGTCATTGGCTAAACCTGCGACATATCTGGGGAGATGCAACCTGTGGTTCAGACCTGGTTGGAGATACTCCTACACATAACACTGCGAATTATGGTTGCCCAAGTTACCCGCATTTAAGCACCTGCAGCGGAACACCGGTGGAAATGACCATGAATTATATGGATTATACTGATGATGCCTGTATGTATATGTTCAGTTTCGGACAGAAAACAAGGATGCAGGCTGTATTTGCAGTTGGCGGGCCAAGGAATAGCTTTGCACAACCATAAATAATTAAAATCAAAGATAAAAAAGCGGAGAAAATTTTCTTCGCTTTTTTATTATAGTTTTAATCCGATTCTAAGGGTTGTCATTATTAAACATGAAATCATTGATTCGATTTTTCTTTCTAACAACAATAATTATTTTATCATGCCAGGATATTGCTGCACAAAAAAGCAGTTTTTACATTTATTATACCCCGGTAGAAATGCCTGCTTCATTGAAAACAAATTATTACGGGCAGTTTGATACAAAATTACTGGCAGAAGACCTTGCTTCATTGCTAAAACTGGCAACAAATCAATCATTCGATGTAATGCCATACAGAACGGGAATTACAAATGGGATTTTCTTATTACTAGACAGCAGTTCAATTTACAGCAGCAACGAAACAGGCACATTGGAAAGCGATGGAAAAAATTTTATCCGGATCAAAGCAAAGTACACAACCGGTATCTCTTATGCCATGTATAGCTGGCTGGAACAACTGGGTTTTCATTTTTATTTACCTGGAGATGAATGGACAATCATTCCTGCGCTGCAAACTGTTTTTAATAAAGCCATACAAAAAAAAACATACAAGCCTTATTTCAGGTTACGGATGTTCAATGCGAGCGGAGGCATATTTGCAGTCAATGGCTTGGATGAGAAATCTCAGAATGAAAAAGACTGGCAGGTTTGGTATCAGCGCAATCGCATGGGTTGTGATTATATCAGCATTGACGGCCATATTGGTGAATGGTTCAATATTGTTCACAAAAAAGAGATTGAGCAGGACCCTTCAATATTGGCCCCAACGAATGGCAAAAGGCAATACAATGTTGAGGGAAAACTTGACCCAACCAATAAAAAGGGGGTTGCATTGTTTTCAGATTGGATAGTAGCAGAATCTAAAGTGAACCAGAAAAAAATGGCTTCATTTTTACCCTTTAAAAAATATTATTCTGTTGATGCAGGCGACGGGTTAAATTATTGTCACACTCCTGAATGCGAGAAACAATTTAAAAATGTGTCAGACCAGGTTTTCAGTATAGCCAATGAAACGGCAAAAAAAATCAGGTTGTCAGATGAACGGGCAGGTGTAAGTTTACTTGCTTATACAGAACGGGCCGATACACCAACGGTCCGTATTGACCCCAATGTTCATGTAATGGTTGTACCCACTGCATTTCAGTCAGTGAGTACTTCAACTGAACTGATGCAGCGATGGGCAAAAAAAACAAAAAATATCAGTAAATATGATTTTTTGAATATTGGAGTATGGGCTTATGACGCACCATTCTTTGATCTCTACCAATATCACAATAACCTGCAATTTGTTAAGTCGCTCGGCATTGAAGGAATGAGTTTTGAAACATCCTTGTCGAAATTCTCTTCCGGTATCCAGCAATATTTTATTTTAAAATTTCTTTGTGATCCTTATCGGTCGATAGAAAATGTACTGGATAATTTTTGTAATGATAATTTTGGGCAGGCAGCATTGCCTGTAAAAAAATTATTGAAAGAATGGTATTTCAGTGATACACATATAAACACCGGTTATGATCACGGTTCATTTTATGAAGATGAACTGGGCAGGTTCATCGGGTACCTTGTTGAAGCTGAAAATACATCAGGAATTAGCACTGCTGAAAAAAACAGGATAGAAGAATTAAAAGCATATACCATTTACCTGTGTAAGTTTTATGAAATGTTCACGGATTTGAAAAACCAGGAATCATATGCAAACCATCCCAATCTTCGTTCAGAAAAAGCAACAGAACTCTTAACTTATACATGGCAGATGTATAAGAGCAAAATATTTCACAATACCCAGTTGAATGATATGCTGAAACAATATGTAAGTGAAAATAAAAGAGCTGACTGGGATTTTCGCAACAGCGGTCATTTTAAAGGAATTGCTGAAAATGCTGATGCCGTAATAAAAACAGAATTTGAAAAAATAAAGAAAAAATTTCTTCCCGCAGCTATTGCTGATTATGCAATAACCGATGAATTCCTGTTTGCAAACACAAAATACAGCGCAGACAGCATTCACATTACAACCATAGATGAAACAGCTTTTGGTAATTATTCTTATCCAATGCAATTTTATTGTGCCTCTCCGGGAATACTTAAGATCTTTTACAGCGCCGATTCGAGCCATAACAAAACCAATAAAAGAGACAAGGTTGCCATTGTTGGAGTAGAGAGTGCGGACTACCACTATATAAAAAATGATTTTATTTACAAAGAAAACAGTCATGGATTGATCAGTTACAGGATACCTGCAAAAGGGCATTACAAATTGTATTTATCACAATACAATGCAACACACATGAGTTATACAATTTATCCCGGTAAAAATCTTTTTTACCA
>JAYSWW010000002.1:0-16266 GCA_043717805.1 Ferruginibacter sp. | reverse complement strand
CTCCGCTGCACTTTGTTTCCAGACATTCCAGTTGTTGCACATCCCGCCAAATAATTTTATTTACGGGCTGGTATTTTTTGCCACGTTGAGCAGTTATAATTATTACTGGCTTATCAGCAAATATGATTTCAAAAACAGCCATCACAGCCTGCCTGGTTTTTTTATTAAGAACCTTTCAAATGTTTTTATTTTTGTTGTTGCTGCCCTGGGCCTTTTTTATTGTTTGTATTTTCTTCCGGCAGTTCTGCCTGAAATATTGATAGCTGTAATTCTTACCCTGTTATATAGTTTACCGTTATTCCCTGTAAGGAAATTTGCATTCATACGCCAGGCTGGTTTTCTAAAAACATTTTTACTGGCATTTACATGGACCTATGTAACAGTGATGATACCTGTGCAGGAAGCAGGATCGGTAAGCAACTTTTCAATATGCTTATTATTTACTGCAAGATTTCTGTTTATGCTAATGCTTTGTATCATTTTTGATTCAAGGGATATCAGCATTGATAAGCTAAGATCACTTCGGACACTTGCCACAGATGTCAGCCGTCATACACTCAGGCTTATTATAACCATCGATTTTATCTGCTACCTGGCAGCAGGATTTTTGTTAAGGATCTATTTTAATGACATGGCTCAGGTTATAGCATTTTTTATAACAGGAGTTCTGACCATGATTGTTTACAGGCTTTCACTTAAAAAACAGGGTTATTTTTTTTATTATTTCCTGGTTGATGGTTTGATGTTGTTTTCAGCAGCTGCAACTTATGTGGCAAGTATTTAGTTATTTTGCTGAAGAAAAAGAAAATTATGGCAAAAGCATCACGTAAAAAAACGATCATACCAGCAGCTTCTTATGATTTTTTAAGAAACTATATCAACAATTCATCGCCCACCGGTTTTGAAAGCAGTGGCCAGAAATTGTGGATGAATTACCTGAAACCATATGTGGATGAATTTTTCACAGACCCTTACGGAACTGCAGTAGGTGTAATCAACCCATCAGCGTCCTTTAAAGTTGTAATTGAAGCGCATGCAGACGAGATCAGCTGGTTTGTGAATTATATTTCTCCCGAAGGATTGATATACCTGAAACGCAATGGAGGCGTTGATCACCAGATTGCACCTTCCATGCGGGTTTTGATACAGGGAAAAAAAGGATTGGTGAAAGCAGTTTTTGGCTGGCCCGCCATTCATACAAGAATGGGTAATGCAGATTCCAAAGAAACACAGCCTAAAGTGGAAAACCTGTTCCTGGATTGTGGTGCCCGGAATAAAAAAGAAGTGGAAGCAATGGGAATTCACATCGGAGCTGTGGCAACCTATGAGGATGGTTATGATGAACTGGCCCACGGATACCTGATCGGCCGTGCCTTTGACAACCGGATCGGCGGATTTATGATTGCTGAAGTTGCCAGGTTGCTGAAAGAGAATAAAAAGAAACTCCCTTTTGGTTTGTACATAGTCAATGCTGTGCAGGAAGAAATAGGATTAAGAGGAGCAGAGATGATTGCCCGCAGGATCAAACCGAATGTTGCCATTGTTACGGATGTTACGCATGACAGTACCACGCCGATGATCAATAAATTAATTGAAGGTGAATGTTCCTGTGGTAAGGGCCCGTCGCTTTGTTATGCACCCGCCGTTCACAATAAGCTTTTGAATTTTGTACAGGATATCGCAACTAAAAATAAGATCCCATTGCAATTGAGGGCAACTAGCCGCAGCACCGGAACCGACACAGATTCATTTGCATATTCGAACGATGGATGCCCGTCTGTGCTCATTTCAATCCCATTGCGTTATATGCATACAACGGTTGAAATGTTGCACAAGGATGATATAGAAAATACGGTTAAACTGATGTACCAGTCTTTGTTGGCACTTACACCAAAAACCAACCTCAGTTACTTTTAACTGTTACTGTCTTAAAATATGAATAAACTAACTTGCAGCTATGGACGACCAGTTTGGTAAATACTTACGCCTGTTTGGCAGTTTATTCTTTTTAGTGATCGGGTTTATTTTTGCACTTATACTTTTGTTGATAGGTGTAAGGTTGTTGTTTGGACTGATGAGTTACATTCCCTGGTTTACTTATGTGTACATCATCTTTATTCTGTTGGTTCCTTCTGTACTTTTTATAACAGCTTACCTGATCTATTTCAAAAGAACAGCTAGACATCCGAATAAGATAGTAAAATGGATTTCATACTTACTTTTTTCAGCAGCTCTGATTGCCTGGATGATAAGCCTGGTATTGGATATTGGCATATTTTATAAGCATGCTTATACTTCTATTGGCATGTATTACAGTTATGATATGATCTTTTTAATTGCCAATGTTGCCTGCTTCTTTCTTGTTGGTGTGATGCAGGCTTTTACGACAAACAAAGAAGTGGATTGGATGGAGAGGGATCGTTCGAAGTTCGAAATTTGAAGTTCTGGGGTTATAATCGCAACATCAATCTTCGAACATCGAACATCAAACATCGAATTTCGAATTATTTATACTCATATTCAATTCTCCCCATCAGCCTTTTTTCTTTTGAATAACATTTTTCACCCGAACGCAAACCATTGTTGTAAGTATATTTCCAGATATAATAGTAACTGCCACCTTCTTCTGTTGTTGTCATCTGAGATAGCTGATTTGTATTGTTGTATTCAAAAATATAATCGGCTGATAATGTTGGTTTATATTCATAAGAGTGTACAATATCAGTAAGCCGGTTCCTGTCATCATAATAATAATAATATTTACTTCCGCTTTTGCTGTCTTTTTCAATACTCACATTGTTCTTTTCATCGGGTAAAAAAAGGATGGTAGTGCTGTCGTATTTATTTTTAACCCTGATCATTTTTTCCGGCAGGTTCTTTTCGTTGTACAAATAAATATGCTCTTCCAGTATCTCGTTAACAAAATCATCATCAGCCGATCTAATCGATGATACAATACTTTTGACCCTTTTCTTATCATCATAGGTATAAGTATTCACTGAAACTGAAATGGCAGAGCTGTCATTTGTTTGTAAAAGCTGCCCATCTTCATTGAACCAGGATGTAAAGAGAGAAGCCCCTGAAACGTCTGACCTTGTAAAAAGTTCTGTTTTCTTATAATTTTTAGACAATGTCTTTTCGCAGAAAAATCCTTCACTTTCACTGCCATCATCTTCATAACTTTTTATGAGCACAGTACGTACTTTGTTTTCTTTGTACAAAGCCATTTCCCTGGTCAATTGATTGTTGCTGATGATGTCCCGGTAATAGAATTGCGCCTGAACGGTGCAGGTGTATATCAATACCAAAAATGCGGTTACCGAGATTTTTTTCATGAATATCCAGATTTCAATTTATTATATCAAAGTTAGCCCGTAAATTATGTCTTTATTATACATGCGCCCAAACTTTATTATTTTTAACAAAATTATCATCATTGAGCCATTTAAAGGAAAGAAAAGAAAAAGATTGCCTGAATTGTGGTACCGGAGTTCAGGGTAAATTTTGCCATGTATGCGGCCAGGAAAATATTGAACCAAAAGAATCTGCCTGGCACCTGGTAACACATTTTTTTAATGACATAACACATTTCGATGGCAAATTTTTCAGCACCTTAAAATATTTGATCATAAAGCCCGGCTTTGTTAGCAAAGAATACATGATTGGCAGAAGGGCCAGTTACCTGAACCCGGTAAGGATGTATGTTTTTACATCAGCCATTTTCTTTTTGATCTTCTTTTCTACCAGTAAGTTTGATGAGAGTAAAATTAAAACCGATGTCAACGGCCATGCACTTTCTGAGATCACTGAAATGGACAGTACTGCTTTCAGTAAGTTTACTAAAGAGATCAATGACGGTAAACCAATGACCCGGGATGAGTTTGCAAAATACATTGATACTTCAAAAAAGAAGGGGACCATACATTTTACCCCGGGGAATTACCGTTCCAGGGCCGAATATGATTCTTTATTAAAAGCTGGTGTAAAAAAGCATAACTGGCTTGAGCGCAGATTGGTGTATAAACAAATTGAAATAGATCAGAAATACAAGCACGATGGTAACAAGGTACTGGTCAGTTTTATCAACATATTGTTCCATAGTTTTCCCCAGATGTTGTTTATTTCTTTGCCTTTACTGGCCTTGTTCTTAAAATTATTATACTTCAGGCATAAAAAATATTATTACACAAACCACGTGATATTTGGCATTCACCTGTATGTATTTGTTTTTATTTTATTGCTTATCCTTATTGGTTTGTCGCAGGTAAAAAACTGGTTGCATTGGGGATTGATAAATTATTTGATTGGCATTGGAGTAATATACATTATATTCTATCAATACAAGGCCATGCATAATTTCTACCAGCAGGGACGGGGCAAAACAATTTTAAAATTTATCACTCTTAATTTACTGATGACATTCTTAATTATTTTCCTGGTTCTTATATTTTCTTTTTTCTCCCTTTTAAAAATTTAATGAAATGATGCCAGCAGAAAGCGGTTTTAACAGGCTTGTTACCATAATGGATGAATTGCGTGAAAAATGCCCCTGGGATAAAAAGCAAACCATTCAAACCCTCAGGCACCTGACCATTGAAGAAACCTATGAACTGGCTGATGCGATATCGGCAGAAGACTGGCAGGGAATAAAAGAAGAACTGGGCGACCTGATGCTTCACATTGTTTTTTATGCAAAGATCGGAACCGAAAAAAAAGAATTTACCCTCAGTGAGGTAATCAACGGGGTTTGTGAAAAATTGATCGTAAGGCACCCCCATATATATGGCGATGTAAAAGTAGAAAATGAAGAAGACGTAAAACAAAACTGGGAAAAAATAAAATTAAAGGAAGGGAAAAAATCGGTACTTGGGGGGGTACCAACATCACTTCCTTCGATGGTAAAGGCCATGCGATTGCAGGAAAAATCAAAGCAGGTTGGCTTTGAATGGGATAATACACAGCAGGTTTGGGATAAAGTGACAGAAGAATTGAACGAACTGAACGAAGCGGTCTTATCCGGCGAAAAAGACAAAATGGAAGACGAATTGGGTGATGTTTTTTTCTCTTTGGTAAACTTCGCAAGGTTTTTGCAGGTAGATGCTGAAAATGCCCTGGAAAGAACCAATAAAAAATTTATAGACAGGTTTACGAGGATGGAAAAAGAAGCAGCGCTTCAGGATAAATATTTGCATGATATGTCTCTGGAAGAAATGGATGCACTGTGGAATAAGATCAAAAAAGACATCGTTTAACGAAACCGATAAAACCGGAACAAATAGTTGCAAAAATCAATAACATTAAAAAAGTTTTTATATCGGAATGCTTATTTGCTGCTGGCAGCTGCATGGTTTGTAACCCTTTCCGTAATTGTTGATAATTACTGGTCGGCAAATTCTTCTATAAAATCAGTACAGAGTAAGATCAGTTCTTACGTTCATGCGCAGGAAAAGGATATTTATAAACTGGTTAATGATAATAACATTATTCCCGGGATCATAAGCGGAAAATATTCAGAATCATTTATTAAAGAGATTTCCCAAAAAAGTTTTTATCTTTTTTTATATGCCACAGATAGCTCGGGCCATGAATCTTTGATTTACTGGAATACCCAACAGGTAATTCCATTTCCTTCACTTTTATTTGAAAGCAGGCATAACGGGCTTGTGAAATTAGGGAATGGGTTTTATGTATGGGAGAGGTTTTATAAAGGGAATGTAAAAGTACTGGCATTGATACCCGTGAAATGGAATTATATCATTTCTACTGAATATTTTAAGAATGGTTTTGTAAACGACGCTTCCCTATCCACGAATTATGATATTTCATCTGTTAGCGGGCAAGGAGTTACAGTTAAATCGCTTGAAGGAGAAACTTTATTCTATCTTTTCCAGCGCTCTTCCAATACTGGTTATAAAAACAATATGGTTTCTGTAATGCTGCGTATCCTGGCGGCATTAATGGTATTGTTGTTCATTCATCTGCTGTCAGCTTATATTGCTTCCAGGAGATTGTGGCTGGGTATTTTGATATTTCTTTTATTGGTTACCGGGTTAAGGGTACTGGGTTATTTTTTCCCGATACCCCTGAATTTCCGGCAATTTGAATTGTTCAACCCGGCTGTTTATGGTTCAGGTTTTATCTTACGTTCTTTAGGTGACCTGTTGATCAATGCATTGCTTTTTATTTGGTTTGTTTTATTTGTAAGAAATAAAATGCAGGACAATGCAATGGTGCTTCGACTCAAATCGCCTGCTGCAAAATGGTTGCTACTTTTAGTAATCAGCATAGTTTTGCTTTTGTTCACTTATGCCGGAAGTTTTATTATCCGTTCCATGGTTGCTGATTCACAGATATCTTTTGATGTCATCAATTTCTTTTCTCTCAATATTTACACAGTATTGGGTTTTATTGTGCTTTGCTGCCTGGCGATCGGTTATTATTTTTTATGCCAGATTTTGTTGTTCATGGTAAAGCCATTTTTTGCTAAAAGTTTCATTGCGTTGTTCCTTTTTGTTGCCATTACAGGCCTTGTAATGCTTTCTTTTGATCTTGGCAACCTATCCGTGGATTTTGAGTTATATGTACTGGCATGGCTGCTGTTCTTTATGTTCCTGCTCAATAACATTTACCTCAACCTGCTTGCCTCAAGTATTGTTTCTTCCAAACTGGTTTTCTGGTTATTCTTTTTTTCGGTTTCAATTACTGCCATCATAATAGTAGAAAATACAAAAAAGGAATTGAGAAACCGGCATCATTATGCTGAAATCTTATCCAGCAAGGCAGACCCTGCCAATGAAACACTGATCAATACAATGCTTACCGATTTCAGGGCAGATTATTTATCATCCAACTTCAACAGGTTAACTGATGAACAATCCAATCATTTTTTTAAAGACAGCCTTGTTAACGGAAACTTTTCCGGGTACACCAATAAATATGATACAAAAATATTTACTTTTTCTGCAGATGAAAAACCTTTGTACAATAAAGAAACTACAGGTTATAATGAATTAAATACCATTTTAAAAACACAAACCAAGCCAACCGGCAAACCTGATCTGTATTATTATGATGAAGCATACGACAGGTTTAGTTATATCAGCAAAAAGGTTTTATCGGATACTTCAGGAAAATTATTAGGCTATGTTTTTATCCTCGCAAGTCCTAAAAAATTCATGAACGAAACTATGTCGCCCCAGTTTTTCAGCAGGGGACAAAGTAATTCTATTGAAAACTCCTCTGTTTATGCATTTGCCATTTACGATAACTGGAAATTGATTAACAGCCACAATGATTATCCATTTGCCACATCTATTAAAAAAGAAAGTTTTCCCGGGCAACAGTTCACGTTCATTCCCATTAAGAATTTCACTGAATTGTGGTATTATGCCGGAGCAGATAAAATGATCGTTATTGCAAAAGAGAACAGTCTTTCCATTGAATCGATCACATTGTTTTCTTATTTATTCTGTGGGTTCTTATTACTCACTGCCATATTCTGGTTCATTACTGTACTGATCCGTTCCAGGCTTAAGATACAGACACTGAGAGCTAATTGGCAATTGTCTATTCGAAACCAGATTCATGGAACGATCATTTTCATCAGTGTTGTTTCTTTTTTGGTTATTGGTGCTGCTACCATCGTGTTCTTTGTTAACAGGTATGAGAGCAATAACAGGGAGAAGCTCAGCCGTACCATTCACATCATGGCATCTGAAGTAAAGAAATCCATAGATAAGGGCTGGAAGATCAATGATACATTGAATATAAATGATAAGAACTACAAGGAAAATCTTGAAGAAACGATCAATAAGATCTCCGAGATCCACGGCGTTGATGTTAACCTTTACGACCTTCAGGGTAACCTCAACGTTTCGTCTCTGCCATTGCCGTATATAAACGGAATACTGAGTACTAAAATGGAACCAATGGCATACTTCCACCTTCATAACAGGAAAGAAGTACAGTATTTTCAAAAAGAGAGGATTGGTGAATTGAATTTTGTAAGCAATTATGTTCCTGTAATTGATGCAGCAGGCGATAGTTATGCTTACCTGAACATACCTTATTTTACTTCTGAAAGTAATTTAAAGAATGAGATATCGAATTTCCTCGTAACGATCATAAACCTGAATGCATTCATCTTTTTAATTGCAGGTATTGTTGCTTTGTTCATCACCAACAGGATCACCAAGTCGTTTTCAGTGATAAGCGACAAGATGAAAAAGATAAATCTTGAAAAAAGGAATGAATACATTGAATGGAAACGCAATGATGAATTGGGCGCTTTGGTGAATGAATACAATAAGATGGTTAGCAAATTGGATGAAAGCGCCCGTGCTCTTGTAAAGACAGAGCGGGAGGGTGCTTGGCGTGAAATGGCCAGGCAGGTGGCTCATGAGATCAAAAATCCATTGACTCCTATGAAACTCAGCATGCAGTTCCTTCAAAAATCAATAGAAACCAATGCCCCGAATGTAAAAGAATTGACCGAAAGTGTAGCACGCACTTTGGTTGAGCAGATCGATCACCTCAGCCATATTGCCGGTGAATTCAGCCAGTTTGCAAATATTGAAAATCCTAAAAAAGAATTTTTCGATGTGAATGATGCCTTACAAAATGTTTTGAATTTATATGCATCCAATGACCGGCTTCAGATCACCAAGCAATTGTTGCCACAAAAGATCATGATCGAGGCTGATAAAACACATATCAACAGGTTATTTACCAATCTTATCCTGAATGCCATTCAGGCCATTCCTGAAAATACAATTGCAAAGATATCTATTCTGGAGTCCATTAAAGATTCAAATGTGATCATTGAAATCGCAGACAACGGATTGGGTATTGCAGAAGATATCCGTTCAAAAATATTTACGCCAAATTTTACAACCAAAACATCCGGCACAGGCCTTGGCCTTGCTATGTGTAAGCGGATGGTTGAACAGGCCAAGGGAGAAATTTGGTTTGAGACCAATTCAGAGAATGGAACAACATTCTTTGTACAACTGCCGTTCGTTGAGATCGTTTAATTCGTGTAAAGGTTTAATGGTTATGTTATCCTCTATATGATTTAAACCCTAAACCTTTAAACGAAATCATATATCCTTAAACTTCCTCCTGCTGCTTATGTAATTCTCAAACTCTGGTAAAGGAAAACTGCTCAGGTTCTTCTCCTTTGTCAGCATTGCCTTTTGAGCAACCAGAACGCCATAGCCCGTATCATCCAGGCCATCTGTATGGTGCGAATCGGGGTCAATGGAGATCAGTACATTTTTTTCAAGGGCATATTGAATTTGGCGCCAGTCAATATCAAGCCTGCTGGGATGCGCATTTAATTCAATCACTACCCGGTTGGCTGCACAGGCATCAATAATTTTTTTATGATCAACCGGGTATCCGGGCCTGCTGAGTAACAATCTCCCTGTCATATGTCCTAAAATAGTAGTGTAAGGATTTTCAATGGCTTTTAACAACCGCATCATTGCTTTTTCTTCTGTCATCTTAAGATTGCTGTGTACCGATGCGATCACCAGGTCAAAGGTTGCCAATACTTCATTGCTGTAATCCAGGCTGCCGTCATTCAGAATATCTGATTCAATACTTTTAAATATTTTAAAAGGCTTCAGCTTTTCATTCAGCTCATCAATATATATATGTTGTTCCCTGATCTTATCTTCATGCAGTCCCTGGGCATAAAAGGCTGATTTACTGTGATCGCTCAAAACAAGGTATTCAAGACCTCTTTCCAGGGCAGCTTGTGCCATTTGTTCAATCGTATTACTGCCATCACTCCAGTTACTGTGGCAGTGGATGATCCCACGGATATCGCCCGGCTGAATAATGGCCGGAAGTTTACCTTTCCTGGCAATTTCAATCATACCTGGGTTTTCCCTTAAACAGGCCGGTATAAATGACATTCCTGCAGCCTCAAAATAGGCCTGTTCATCCAATGCAAGTATGGAAGTTTCAGGTATGGATTTAAATGCTTCAAGAAATGTCTGTGCTGAAGAAGTTTTAATGAGGTCTGCTGTAAAATGAGCCGCATCGGTATGGTATAATTTCACATTTATGCCGGCACTGGTTGAATAAACAGAACTGTTTTCCGTTTTATTTAAAAATGAAAAACCATCCACACTTAACATGGAATTTTCTATTTCTTTTTCACTTGCATTAATTAATATTTCCAGGTCATCAATGATCTCTAGTTGCCGTTTGAAATCTCCGGTAATTGCTGATTTATTTTTTGGAAATATTGTTTCAATGAAACTTAGTATTTGCGGAGCAATCAATGCAACCTGTGCATAGAGATGACTGCCTTTATTTTTAAAATAAAATTCGATCGTGTCAATTACATTCTGTTGTGTTTTATCCCCGAAACCTTTAAATAATTTTAACCGGTTCTCTTTACATGCGTATAACAATTCACCTACACTTTCTATTTCCATTTCCTTCCAAATGGTATGAATTTTTTTAGGGCCAATGCCTTTAATATTTAACATTTCGAGAACGCCGGGGGGTGTTTTTTTTATCAATTCTTCAAGGATTTTTAACTCCCCGGAGGCCAAAATCTCCGAAATTTTTTGTGCCGAGGAGGAACCGATGCCTTTCAGGGAACTGATTTTTTCTGGGGGGAGATCGGCTAATTGAACAGTTAAATTCTCAATTGCGAATGCTGCAGATGCATATGATTTTGATTTAAAACTATTTTCACCATGTATATCCATCAGCTTTGCAAACAATGAAAATGAGTCTGCAATTTTATAATTATCCATGATTCAAATGTAATAATTACTTATTTAATTTACTTGTTTAAAAAAATATCACCAGGATGAGGATATGCTGAAAGTCGCTATTGGCGTGGTTTTTAGGGAATAAAAAAAGTCCCGGTGAACCGGGACTCTGTATCTTTTGCTTTTCTGTTAAGCAAAGCTTACTTCTTTTTAGCAGCAGCTTTCTTCTTAGGAGCAGCTTTCTTAGCAGCTTTTTTAGGAGCAGCTTTTTTAGCAGCTTTTTTAGGAGCAGCTTTTTTAGCAGCAGCTTTTTTTGGAGCAGCTTTCTTAGCAGCTTTTTTCTTTGTAGCCATTTTTTAAAATTTAATTTGTTAGTAAATAATACTTAAAAATAAATACTATTTTGATATTACCAAAAAAAAATATAAAAAATTTATGCGGTTGCTTCCACTTCACTCACAGAAACGAAGGTTTTATCGCCTTTGGTTTTTCTGAATTCAACAACTCCATCGGTCAATGCAAAGATGGTAAAGTCTCTTCCGATGCCAACATTTTTACCAGGATGATAAACAGTTCCGCGTTGACGAAGAATTATGTTACCGGCAATAGTTGCCTGTCCGCCAAATATCTTTACACCTAATCTTTTGCTTTGTGAATCTCTGCCGTTTTTTACGGAACCTTCACCTTTTTTATGTGCCATTTGTAATTGGTTTATTTGTTTTTAAGATTAATAGTTTAAATGGTTCACTTCGTAAATCAGTTGATATTATTTTTCCAATAAACCAATCTACAATAAAACCAAAAAACCACTAAGCGATTGCAGTTACTTTTATGTGTGTATACTGCGTGCGATGTCCGTGTTTTTTACGGAAACCTTTTCTTCTTTTCATTTTAAAAGCGATCACTTTATCACCTTTAATAAGGTCGCTGAGTATTTCAGCCTTTACAACTGCTTTTACATCTGCCCCGCTTACAACAGAATCTCCGTTGTGCGTGATCAATACATCAGAAAATTCCACTGAATCTCCTGCTTTACCCTCGATGTGAGGAACGTACAAGCTGTCTCCGGCTTTAACTTTAAATTGCTGACCTGCGATTTTTACTATTGCTAACATAACATACCCAAATTTAGGACGGCAAAGGTAAGGATTTATACTTATCAGCGTTCAGTTTTCTTAATCTTTTTTATCCCGATACAGCTAATAGCGGGTTATTGGCTGTTAAACGTGCTGATTTACCCAATTTATGGTCCAAAACTGATATTCTATATATATTCGTACTAATTTATGCGAACCATTAAACAGGTCTTACAATATATATATACATGCTATGCTTTTGCAGTTTTCCTGCTTTTCATGTTCATTTTATTCCCATTTGTAATACTGGCTTCATTATTTGGGAGGATACGGGGTGGAAATATGGTTTACCATCTTTGCAGGTTTTGGGCAGACGGGGCTATGTTTTGCTGGGGAATCCGGCACAAAAACATCTTTGAAGTGCCACATGACCACAATCACCCCGTAATTTTCGTATTCAATCACATATCCTATATTGATATCCCCGTCATTTTGGCAAGTTTTAGAAAACAACCGATGCGTGTATTGGCAAAAGCTGAAATGGCTAAAATTCCTGTTTTTGGTTTTATTTATAAAGCAGCAACAGTTATGGTAGACAGATCGGATTCTGAACACCGGGCGAAAAGTGTACAGATTTTGAAATCTATTTTAAAAAAGAACATTTCTGTGGCAATAGCCCCGGAAGGAACATTTAATATGACAGGGAAACCCCTGAAGGAATTTTATGATGGAGCTTTCAAAATTGCAATTGAAACCCAAACTCCCATTAAACCGGTTTTGTTCTTAGATACGTATGATCGGCTTAATTATCATTCGGTATTTTCCTTTACACCGGGCAGGTCACGTACTGTATTCCTGGAAGAAATAAATGTAAACGGGTTTACGCTGGAAAATGTTAATGAATTAAAACAACTGGTTTACAATATCATGGAGGCTGCCCTGATCAGGTACAAGGCTTCATGGATAACAAAAGAAAACTAAAAATGTCAACTGACAATGAAATAGTATTTGCTGAAAGTGATTCCGGTTATTGGGCCGAAATTATTTTACCACTGGCATTGCCTACAGTTTATACTTATGCCATACCCGAAAATTTATTATCCATTGCAAAACCCGGTTGCCGTGCAGAGGTCGTTTTCGGAAAAAATAAAAAATATGCAGGCATCATCCGGTCTGTCATTGATAAAAAGCCGGCATATAAAACAAAGCCCCTCATAAATATTTTAGATGATCACCCGATCTTATTTGATCCTCAATTAAAGCTTTGGAACTGGATGAGTCAATATTACATGTGTTCAGAAGGGGAAGTTATGGCGGCTGCATTGCCTACTAATTTTAAGCTTAGCAGTGAAACGATCCTGATATACAATGAAGAAGCAGGAGAAGACTTTTCACATTTATCAGATGAAGAATTCCTGGTGGCAGAAGCTTTGTTGCTAAAAAAGCAATTGAAGATTACCGAAGTGCAACAGGTGCTTGATGTAACACATGTTTACCCGGTCATAAAAAAACTGATCGAAAAGAACGTATGCTTTATTTGGGAAAAACTTCAGGAACGTTACAAAGCAAAGAAGGAAAATTTTGTGATATTGAACCCGCAGTTAGACAATGATGAATCATTGAGTAAATTGTTGAATGAATGGAAAGGTGCGCCCAAACAAATGGAATTGCTCCTGGCCTTTCTTCATATTTCAAAAACGGCAGGTGAGGTTACCCAAGCCGCTTTGCTTAAAAAATCTGCTGCTACTGCAGCTCAATTGAAAGGATTGTCGGATAAGCAAATCCTCCTTGTTGAAAAAAGAAATACAGACAGGATCAGGTCATTGCCAAAAGAAGTTAATATAGATTTTCAATTGAATGCATCACAGCAAAAATGCCTCGATGAACTGCATGTTGCATTGTCTGAAAAAAATGTTTGCCTTTTGCATGGGGTTACCGGTAGCGGCAAAACGCAATTGTACATAAAACTGATCGAAGAACATTTTTCAAAAGGTGAACAGGTGCTTTATCTTTTGCCCGAGATCGCATTAACCACACAGATCGTAAGACGGCTGCAAAAACATTTTGGCGGGAACATTGCCATCTATCATTCAAAGTTCAATGACCAGGAACGAATAGAGATATGGAATAAAATAAGATCTGGAGAATTGAAGATCATTCTTGGCGCAAGAAGCGCTTTGTTTCTTCCTTTTAAAGAACTTGGTTTTATCATAGTTGATGAAGAACACGATGCTTCATACAAACAACAGGATCCGGCGCCAAGGTATAATGCCAGGGATGCCGCCATATACTATGCTTCATTGTATGGCGCCAAGGTTTTATTGGGAAGTGCCACTCCATCACTGGAAAGTTATTTCAATGCAATGCAGCATAAATATTCACTGGTATACCTGGATGAAAGATTTGGCGGGATCAAGTTGCCTGAAATTGAGATCATAAACAGCAGGCAGGTGGCTCAAAAAGCCCACCCGGATGCCCCGTTCGGACGGGGAAAGCTGATGATCAGCCCACAATTAAAGGAAGCCATTCAAAAAGCAATGGATACTGATAAGCAGGTGATCCTGTTTCAAAACCGGCGGGGATACAATCCATACCTGATCTGTGGTACCTGTGGTTTTATTCCGCAATGTACCCATTGCGATGTGTCATTGACATTGCACAAACAGAGTAATAAACTGCATTGTCATTATTGCGGAAGCACTTATCCCAAATTAATTACCTGCCCTGCCTGTGGAAGCAATACCTGGCTGGAGAAAAATTTCGGGACAGAAAAGATCGAGGAACAACTGGAAGAAGAATTCGCAAATTATAAGATTGCCCGGATGGATGTGGATAGTGTACGTGGAAAAACTGCACACGATAGCCTGATCCAATTATTTGAACAAAGGAGATTGGATATCCTGGTAGGAACACAAATGGTTGTAAAAGGATTGGATTTTGATCATGTAAGCCTTGTTGGAATCCTGGATGCGGATGGGTTATTGAGTTTTGCTGATTTCAGGGTGAATGAACGGGCATTTCAACTGATGGAGCAGGTGAGTGGCCGTGCAGGCAGGAAAAATGAACAGGGCAAGGTCATCATCCAGGCTGTAAATGTAAAACACCCTGTTATACTTATGGTTCAGGAACATGATTACAAAAAATTCTATGAGTATGAAATAGCCAACCGGAAAGAATTTTTTTATCCGCCTTACAGCAGGATCGTGTTGCTTACATTAAAGCATAAAGATAAAAATATCATCGATGCTGCTTCTGAAAAACTGGGTGTATTGTTAAGACAGGATCTGAAAGATTATGTTGTGGGCCCGGCCACTCCAGTAATCGGTCGTGTAAGAAATCAATACCTGGCAGAACTGCTGATCAAATTGCCCAAAGAAACAGGCATGAGTTTGACTTATAAAAAAGTAATCAGGAATCACATCAATTTATTGCTGGCAGAAAAACAATTCAGGTCTGTGACCATCATGGTTGATGTTGACCCTAACTAATCTAAAATGTATGATTTATGATCCGGTTCATATAAAATCATAAATCATAAATCATAAATCATACATCATATATCATACAACATAAATCATAAATCATAAATCATACATGAAATGAATATCGAAAATAACATTTCACTGAAACATCTGAATACGTTTGGGATTGATGTGTACGCAAAAAATTTTGCAGCAATTCAAAGTGTTGATGACCTCAATGAAATCTTCGGGTCTAAAAAAACTGTAACCTTAAACCTTCTGCATTCCACCTTAATTCTCGGTGGAGGCAGCAATATCCTTTTTAAAAAAAATGTAGATGGCCTTGTATTAAAAAATGAAATTGGTGGAATTGAAAAGATAAACGAAGAGGCAGGCCAGGTTTTTGTAAAAGCAGGTGCCGGAGTCAATTGGCATTCTTTTGTTTTGTTTTGCCTGGAAAATAATTTTGCAGGTGTTGAAAACCTAGCACTTATACCCGGAAATGTTGGTGCTTCCCCCATGCAGAATATCGGTGCTTATGGCGTTGAAATAAAAGATGTGTTTCATTCCCTGGAAGCTTTTGACATGCACGAAAAGCAATTAATTGTCTTTGATAAAATATCCTGTGCATTTGGTTACAGGGAAAGTATTTTTAAAAATAAGTACAAAGGGAGGTTTGTTATTAATTCAGTAACGTATAAGCTGTCAAAGGAGCCCGTGTTTAATACTTCCTATGGAGCGATAGAGGCAGAGCTGGATAAAATGAAAATAGGCGTGTTGAGCATACAGGCCATTGCTCAGGCTGTAATAAACATCCGCAGCAGCAAATTACCCGATCCGAAGGTCATTGGAAATGCTGGTAGCTTTTTTAAGAATCCTGAAATTGAAGCTGACCATTTTGAAATATTAAAAAAAGAGTTCCCAAATGTTGTTGGTTATAAACTTGAAAATGGAAATGTAAAGCTTGCAGCTGGGTGGCTGATCGAACAATGCGGC
>JAYSWW010000001.1:0-2476 GCA_043717805.1 Ferruginibacter sp. | reverse complement strand
GTCCCGATCTGGCCAATTGTTTTGTACATCCAGTCTTTTCCCATATCACCTACAGCCCCACCCCATGGAAACGCATTGCCATTCATGATAACAGAGGCAGTTATACTTAAGAGTGGTAACCCAATGATGAGGTATTTTAAATTTTTGATGATAGAGAAAACCTTTTTCCCAAAGAATAAATTAACACCTACCACAAAAAACAAGGTACAAATCAGATAAGAGGCAATTCCAAAACCCTTATAAATAAAAAAGTGAGCAATAAAAGCACCGAATGTACCCATCAGGTTAGCAACCTTGGTATCGGTACTTAATAATAACCGGTATCCTTCCTGGAAAACTTTATCCTGGTCCTCGTCCCAGGTAAATAAATAAGAAGTAAATGCAATAAAAAATAAAACAGACAACAGAAGACAAATGCTTCCGGCAATTTTATGGGTACGTTCATCCTTAAGCAATTGTTTTACTTTAATATCAACTTCCTTTTCCTGCTTAAGCGTATCCGGGTTAACTGTCTCCGGTTTGTTTTTTGGTGATTTTGTTTTATTGGCCATCGGTTGCAAAGATATAAAATCATATTGTCATGATGAGAAACGATGTGTCCCAATGACTACTATGTACTTTCAACGAATTTATGTAGGTTTGACTGTAAACCAACTGTTTTGAAAAAAATATTATTTGTACCTTTTATCTGTTGCCTGTACGCAGGTGCCTGGAGTCAATCCATTCCGGATAGCCTGGTGGTCAAAATAGATACGGTCAACAATATATCACCCATTGAAAAAAGCACTTTTATTTATGTTGACAGCATTGACAAAATAACAACAGCAAATATTCCTTTTTCAAAATTTGTACCACTTACCGGCTTCGGATATAGAAAAAAAATACCGGACCACCTGGTAAACAAAAATGCATTCCTGGCATTCATACTTCAAAATAAAACATCCAATACGAGAAATTTTTATTTTTTTCCTGGAATGTTTTACAAAAATATCTTCCTTTATGAAAAAGAAACTGATGGAAAGTTAAAGAAAGTTGAGCATTCAAATGGCAGGAGCGGATTTGTGTATTTAACCGTACCGGCTTACCATACCATGACTTATGTAGTTCAACTCGAATTTTCGAAAACAGAGTTTAACAGGATCAATGCCTCGATCATACAACCTGAATACCTGGAGACATACAAACTTGAATTGAGCAATACATATCGTGACAGCCGCATTGCCAGCTATATCCTGTGTGGCGTTTTATTGATGATGATCTTATTTACACTGGTAAATTATAGCTTAAATTATAAGATCGAATTTTTATATTTTCTCCTTTTTTCAATCTGTATGTTCTTACTGATCTTCTTTTCTGCCTATTTAACAAGAAGGCCGGGTTCATTTACAGCTTTTTTCAGAGGTTATCTTGACCTGGTCTTACTCATCGCAGGAACTATTTTTTACCTCTTTTTTGTCAGGAAATTTTTGGATACAAAAAACAAACATACCAAACTGGATCTGTTGTTTAAAATTGAGTGCCGGTTGTTGTTGTTGCTGTTGGTCTTTTTTACTTCTAACTATTTCTCATCCGGGGATATATTATTGGGAAAGATCATTGAAAACAGTATGAAGATATTGGCGCTGATCATAGGCACTATTTTTATTATAATGGCCTTGAGAAAAAAAGACAAACTGATGCGATTCCTCGCTATAGGCAGCGCTTTCCAGATCTTTTTCTCTGTTATTTCACTGGTAATTCTTTTAAGTGAAAATACAAGTTTTACACTTTTAACATCCGCCTTGTTTTATTTTGAACTCAGTATCATCATGGTTGTATTTTTTTTCCTGCTGGGTTTAACCTATAAAAACAGGCGGGAACTGATTGAAAAAACCAAGGGGCAGGAAGCCATGAAATTAGAAGTAGAGAAGAAAGGATTTGAAACTCAACTGGCTGTGATCAAGGCCCAGCAGGAAGAAAGGAACCGCATCAGCGCAGATATGCACGATGACCTGGGAGCAGGCATGACAACCATCCGGTTATTCAGTGAACTGGCCAAAGCTAAAATGGGTAACAACATAATGCCGGAAATTGAAAAAATATCCACATCTGCAGATGAATTGCTGAATAAAATGAATGCAATCATCTGGAGTATGAGCAGCAGCAATGATTCTCTCGGCAATATGGTTGCATACATCCGCAGTTATGCGCTCGAGTATTTTGACAATACAGGAATTGATTGTAAAATCACCATACCGGATAGGTTACCCGAACTGGAAGTGTCAGGTGAAATAAGAAGAAATGTTTTTTTAGTTGTTAAGGAAACACTGAACAATATTGTAAAACATTCCGGGGCAAGTGAAGTAAAAATAATTTTACAAAAAGAACCCGAGGGTTTTTCATTGTTGATACAGGACAATGGGCGTGGTATTGACCTGGAAAAATTACGAATGTTTGGGAACGGCCTGAAGAATATGAAAAAAAGAATGGAAGATGT